>JBDNFH010000188.1:0-6657 GCA_041689915.1 Candidatus Nanopelagicales bacterium
GGTAACTACGATGGTGATCCTAGGCTAGAAGCGTTTCTGGTCAGTTTTCAGGATTATTGTGGGTGTCCTGATAGTTGGTTGGATAGTTGATAGTTGCTCCCGCAGAACCAAATCTAAACGAAGCGGAGGCGTGCGAACTGGTTGTCTCGCACTGCCGTAACCAGGGGATGGGGTTTGATGACTGCATGGCGTCGTCGGCTACATGCGCCAGCGGCTCGTCAGGTACACAATATTGCTGCCTCACTGCCGTAGTGGACAAATATTTTGAGGCGCGGTGTGCTGGATTGACAGTACTGGAGTCCGTTTACTGGCTCGACTATTTTCCGAAAACGTACGGAACTCCGCGAGTATTAAGTCAGTAGCTCAAAAAAACCGGGGACAGACCACGGTTTTTCGGAAAACTGTGGTCTGTCCCCGGTTTTTCGGTTTTTCGGAAAACTGTGGTCTGTCCCCGGTTTTTCCGGTTTTTCTATCGCGTCTCACGTCACGGCGATATTGACTTATCCCAGTTCAACACACCGTGCTTCTTGAGAACACGCATCAAATCATCCAACGGAATCGGCTCCCGCGTCCCCCGCGAACTTTCTATCGTCGTCGCTTTAAAGATCGCGTTATAGATTGCTTCCTCAGTCGCCTCCGCCGTGGCTGCAAACAACGGTGACATCGCTTCGTTAGTAAGTGACGGTGATACAAACGGCTCCATCCCTCCCCGCGGCCTACGCACATCCGGATGTGTCGAGAATGCAATCACATAATCACCCGAACCATTGCTGGCAAACGAACCCGTACGTGCCAGGCCCATGATTGCTCGCATCGCAACTCGCTCCAACGCGCGTGCTGTCAACGGCGCATCTGTCGCCACCACCATCATGATTGAACCATCTTCCTGGCGGTCGTCTTTACCTTTACGTTCCAGTTGCGCTCGGTATGAGTACTGTCCCAGTTCGCGGCCTACCGGGGCGCCGTTCATTGATAGCACGCCGCCGAAGTTTGTTTGTACCAGCACGCCTACCGTGTAACCGCCGAGTGATTCCGGCAGCACCCGTGAACTCGTGCCTATGCCGCCTTTCCAGCCGAACGCTTGGGTGCCCGTACCCGCACCCACGCTGCCCTCTTCCACCGGGCCGCTTTTCGCGCCGTTCAGTGCGGCGAACACTTCGTCGTGGCGAATTGGATCCTTCCACATGTTATTCACTTCGCCATCGTTGGTTTCGCCCACTACCGGGTTTATCGTGTGTTCGCCCATGCCCGGTTGGGTGTACATCCAGTCCTTCAACGCGTTCGCCGCGCTCCACACGCACAAGGTGCAGGTCAGCAGTATCGGCGTTTCAATTTCACCGAACTCGCGTATCTGGGTTTCGCCCACCATCTTGCCGTAACCGTTGCCCACGAATACCCACGCCGGTACCGGATGCGTGTACAGGTTGCCGGGTGCGGGAATGATGGCGGTGACGCCAGTGCGGATGTCGTCGCCTTCTATTTTGGTCGTGTGCCCGACTTTCACGCCGGCCACATCCGTGATCGCGTTCAGCGGGCCGGTTGGGATGGTGCCAACAACGAGGCCTGCTTCACGGGCACGTGGGCGGTCTTCCGCACACGCAGCATCTGCCAGCAAGCTCGCTGCCAGCGTTACACAGGTAAGGAATAAAGTAATTGAAGTACGCATGTCGCCCCCCGGTCATGACTGACCTGAACAATAGGGGCTCGCGCGTTGAGTGGCAAGCGCCCCGGCTACCGGATGGTAGCCGGGGCCGTTCGATCAGTTAAAGACGTCGAAAATGTGGCTGAATTTTATGATGAGCTCTTTGCCGGCCGGCGGTGCGCCGATGCCGCGCTCATCAACCTCGTTGTAGACAATAAACAAGCCGGAGTTTGCAGACTGCAACCAGGAGAAACGTAGGTTGGTGGCAATCACGTCCGAATTGTCGTTGTGCTGTACCAGCGCCTGCAACAGCATTTTCGGCGTAAACGAATAGGACAGGCGCAGCCTTGTCAGGCTCACCGAGAAATCGCCGTTCATTACCGGCAGATCGAATTCGTTGTAGCTGAGCGACAATTGCGAACTGAAGCGCTCACCAATGCGGTAGTTTAGGGTTGGTTCTATGCTAACCCGGTCACCGCCAAAGCGGCCGCCAACGGTCAGGCGGTTCTCGAAGCTGAACGGCGCGCTCCTGTTGGTAAATGCAACAATCTGCACTTCACTGTGATCGTACGTGCCCGGCTGTACGGTGACGCCCGGAACAATATCAAAAGGAGTTTTCACGCCGGACTTCGTGAAGTTCATGCCGGTGTGCAATTCGGTTCCGCTGCGAAATTCCCAGTGATTGTCGATGTGCAGGAAGCCGCTCTCATGGAAGCCATCGGATTTCCAATGGCTGGTGTAGGATATGTGCGGTCGCATCTCGAGCAAGCCCCAGAGGTTGTTAGGGCGAACGCGGCGAAGCAGGAGGACGCGGGCTTTACGGTAATTGGTTCGAGACAAGAAGCCGACCTCGGGATTGAAGTCTTCGCCGACTTCGGTATAGCTCAGGCTATTCGACCAGGTCGACGAATCGTAATCGGCGCTTACAGAATAGGCATTGTCGTCGCCATTGAGTCCGGGCGTATCAGACTTTGCCGCCCAGCCCTTAAGTAATAAATAATCGCCAATTCCCCAGGTGCCATCCACTGCGTAGCTACGATTATAATCATCGTTTTCTGGCGTCAGGAACGATCCATCGCCATCGCGTCCCACGTAGATGGCGCCGATTGATGAGCGGTTGGGCAGTTCCTGGCTGAATCGGGCAACGGTAAAACGGTTTGCCGGTGCAATGCCGTCGATGGCCTCAGTGTTCATCAACAGCAGGCCGAGGTTACTTCTTTCACCAACTTTACCGGACAGCCGTGCGCCACCCTCGACCGGGATGACCGAGCCCCCGTCGCTGATCCCGATACGACGACTGAAAAAGAGTTCAACCTCGTTGTCATCGCCAACGCCGAACTGCCCGGCGTTCTCGAGGAAGAACGATCGCTTTTCCGGAAAGAACAAGGCAAATCGGTCGAGATTCAGTTGCAGCTCATCCGCCTCGACCTGTGCGAAGTCGGTGTTGTAGGTCAGGTCCAGTGTCAGGCTCGGCGTGATGGAGTATTTGATGTCGACGCCGACATCGGAGTCCGTCTCGGTGCCGCTCACGGCGCCTCCGCGTCGTGCACTACTCAGCACGTAAGGCGTTACCTGCAAGTTACGTTGCCCGGGTGGCTCGATGCCTTTGAGCGTGCCGGCGTCGGACACACGTTGTAGATTTCGGTTTCTGTCCAGCGGTGCCCAGAAGGCGATCTCATTGTTGCGGCGAATGTTGCGCTGGAAGTTGATGCCCCAATCCTGCACGTCGCCGGACCCGTAACGCAGTGTGCTGAACGGAATCTCAAACTCGGCGCTCCAGCCATAGTCGCCGATTTTCGATTTAACGGTCCACGAGCTGTCCCAGTTCAGGTTAAAGGCACCGCCGCCCGATCCGAAATCGCCGCTGCCTTCCTTGGTGACTTGTGCGTCGTATTCGATGCTGGCGGCATTCGTGCCAAACATGAATCCGTTTTGCCGGTCGAGCAGCCCGTCGATGATAACGAGAAACGCATCCGTGTCGTCGAGGCTCGAATCGCGCCGGCTGTCAGTGACGATGATGCCGGACGGATTGTCGTCATGTGCGACGACACCGATGTATAAGGCCGTGTCAGAGTAGCCGACGAACACCTCTGTTTTTTGCGACGCCGGCTGCCCATCATTCGGTTGCACCTGTCGGAATCCGGTCGCCGGTACCACACCCGCCCAGGCATCGTCACCAATGACATCGCCATCGATAAGCGGAGCGCTGGCAAGCGGCTGAGCATTAACCTCGGGCGTCGCAGCGAAGGCTGCGTTCGCAAGGATCGGCAGAAACACTAGAAAAATTAGTCTCCAGTTTGTTGATCCTGACATCGATTACCTTCCTAACGTTAACGTTACACCGAAGCGGTCTTCACCCGCGGCCCCGACGGTTTGCGCATGGTATGACAGGGCTCGCTGTTGCCATCAGCGCCCGCCGGGCTGAAAATTTATTGTTACGCCTGCGTACACATTGCGATCGGGTGCCGGTCCGCGAAAAGCTTACCGGAATAGGACGTCTCCAGCGCTATGGCAAGCCCTGACCGCGTCTTGTAATTCAATCCCAGGTAGCCGAAGTGTTCGGGCAGGCCCGGCAGCTCATTGCCCGCAAAGTCATTGCCGTTGTTGTCAGTAAACTGGTCGTAAGTAAAGTCAGACCAGGTGTACGACGCATCGATGCTAAATCCGCTGTCATGCCGCCAGGACACGGCCGTTTCGATGCCGCGCCGGTCGTTGCTGCTTCTTCGGTGGTCATTGCGCTTGCTCCAAACTGCTAGTACAGATAAATCGCGGAGAACTGAATCCGGTTGAGTAGGCCATCGTTACCGCTTTCATCTTTGCGTCGACCCAAAATATACTCAGCGCCGAGGCTCATGCGTTGGATTGGTGACCAGACTAGATTGGCGTGTGCACTTTGGTAGGACTCCGGCACGTCGAATCCGCTAATCGCGGTATCATTATCTGCATCAGAGAACGACGCGCCTAAAGAGGAGTACAGGTTGTCATTCCACACATGGCGGTAGGCTGCTAGAACGCCGTACTGTGTGGTGAGATTGATCTCGCCGTTTGCGTCCAGCGTGCCAACGTTGAAGCTGTTCATGCCCATGTAACGACCCAGCCCGTCGCCGTAGTTGACCTGCCAACGGAAATCGTCCTGGTAACCGATCTTGAACCTCCCGGCCAACGCGATTGCTCTACCGAATTCGGAATCATCGAATCCAGCGGTATCGATCTTGAGCTCGCGCAACGAACCCGCCACGCTAAACGTGCCCCAATTCCCAGTCCAGTTTCGTCGCACAATCACGTCCGGAAAAGCGCTATCGTCGGCATCGATCCGGGGGCCGCCCCCGAACGGCGTGAGGGTCGTTTCGGGGTTTTCCAATGCGAAGACCCAACTTCCGTTTTCCGTGGGTAGCGCGTAGCGAATTTGCGCCTGACGAGCATTTGCGACGCCGACCGGACCCAGATCATCTAAATACTCCGGCACCGAGGCGGTATCTCCAAAGCTGCTCCAGATCTGCCCCACGGTCCAGCGGCCCATATTGATGGTTGCGTGTCGCAATCGAGGCGAGTACGCGTTTACAGTGCGTTCATTCCCTTGTTGGCTCGCCATAAAGTCGATCTCAAAATAGGTGCTGATGTCGCCTCGTACGGTCGGAGTATTCGACTTCAGCCAGAATCGGGTTTCCTTTGCGTGCAAATTGAGGCTCGGGTCGCTGGGATCACCTGACGTATTGATTGAGGCAGGAATGAAAAAGTCTTCACCGATTCCGCGTGTCGGAGCTTTACTATAGTCGCTAACTATCGCGTCCAATTTCACAAACCCGCCGACGCTAATTGTGGTTTTCTCATAGGTTGATGGATGATTCTGGGGATGCACCACTGCGTCCTCCACTTGCTCAACGCGCGAACACGTTGCGTCAGACGCGCAAGCCTGTTGCTCAAGCAGGGCCTTGAGTTCTAGCACCGTCTCCTCAAGCTCGCGAATTCGTGCCTCATGCGTTGCCTCGTCACCGGCCGCGTATGCAGGGCTTGCGGCAATCAGGCTCGCGCTAAGTACGGCCGTTATCGCCACAAGGTTTGTGAACTTCATACAACTGTTCTCCATTGTTCTATGCGTGTAGGGGTGTGGTTGCTGATCTTTATCCTTCAACCAAGAATTCGGATCCACCGTCGCCCGTGACGTGAATGTCCTCGAGGGAGTGAAGTGAAGTGGTCAACCTTGAACGGGTTGATCTCACCGGGCAGGAACCAGCTGCCATTTGCGCCGGGCCGGTTGCGCAGCGGAAACTATCGGTTGCCGGACGCCGCATTCCATTCCTCGACGACCAGCGTTCCGTAGTTTGCGTACAGCCGAATAGAATGCGGTCTTGTTTTCGCAGTAGAACAGACGTCCACTGCCTGTCAGCGGGCGGCATGCTCCGCCCGCGAAGAAATCCTCTAGGAAATGCGGCTCAAAGCCCTGCGTTGGCTCGCCGCCATTGGCAGTAATCGGATCGTCCAGCCCCACACCGGTGCCGCTGCCCCAAATTTCACTGAGGGCACCCCAGCTTTAATCAAAGGGACTGAACACCGAGTGCTGACAGTAGTTGAAAATCTCTAACTTTTTGGCTGGAACTAGCAGCTACCGTTGTCCAAAATCCTTGCTTCGGACAGGCTGAGCCTTGTCCCATTCCATCTGGTCGACATTTCGAACCTTTTGGGTAAAAACAAAGGTCCCATTTTTATTGCCGACCACCAAATCGATCAGCCCATCTACATTGAGGTCTCCGCTTACCAGTCGCCGTCCGATGCCCGCCTGGTCGTCGATTAGATGAGGAACGAATTCTGCCTCGCCATCCTGGCGTGTAAGCCGGAAGTAATAGATCACCGGGGCCTGTCGGGAGCCTTCGTCGGCGAAGTCGTGAGCCCGGTAGGTCTTTCCGGTCACTATGTCCTTCAGGCCGTCGCCATCGACGTCGACAAGGTCTACTGCGTGGAGCTGAGAAAACTGAACGCCATAAGGGTTGTCTGTATTTGTCGCCTGCTTGCTCAGA
>JBDNFH010000189.1:0-4466 GCA_041689915.1 Candidatus Nanopelagicales bacterium
GAATAGAGTGAGGAACGGCGAATGAGCAAGCTGCAGGATGCCAAAACCGGCCCGAATCGAGTGCGACTTGGAATGGTCGGAGGTGGTCAGGGGGCTTTCATAGGTGCGGTGCACCGAATCGCGGCTCGCATCGATGATGAGTACGACTTTTGCGCCGGCGCGTTGTCGTCTAACCCGCAACGTGCACTGGCATCGGCGCGCGAAATCGGCTTGGCCGAGGATCGATCCTATGAGGACGTCGCAGCGATGGTAGCTGCGGAAAGTGCCCGCGACGATGGCATCGAAGCGGTATCAATTGTTACGCCGAACAACGTACATTTTTCGGTCGCCAAGGCATGCCTTGAAGCCGGCATACACGTAATTTGCGATAAGCCCATCACGGTGACCTGCGCAGAAGCTGATGAGTTGATCGCGCTTGCGAAAGTGCAGAATCGGATTCTCGCCGTTACTTATAATTACTCAGGCTACCCGATGATTCGGCAGGCCAGGGAGATGATCGATGCGGGTGAACTCGGTGACATTCGTGTCGTGCAGGCCGAGTACGCGCAGGACTGGCTAACCGAGGCTCTCGAGCAATCCGGCAACAAGCAGGCCGGCTGGCGCACCGATCCTGCGCAGTCCGGGGCCGGCGGTTGTATCGGCGATATCTGGACTCACGCCTATCATCTTGCCTGTTTCGTCACCGGGCTTGAGCTTGAGTCACTGTGTGCCGATCTCAGCACCTTCGTGAGCGGCCGCCAGCTCGACGATAACGTCAATGTCTTGATGCGATTCAAGGGCGGGGCCAAAGGGGCACTTTGGGCCAGCCAGGTCGCGCCCGGAAATGAGAACAACCTGACGCTGCGCGTCTATGGAACCCGAGGTGGTCTGAGTTGGCGTCAGGAGAGTCCGAATGAACTCGAATTCTCACCCTTTGGCGAGTCTCGGCGCCGCATAACTCGCGGTAGCCCGGGCGCGGGTAGCGCCGCCGCCGCGGCGACGCGAATTCCTGCGGGACATCCGGAGGGCTATCTTGAGGGATTCGCAACTTTGTATAAGGGGATCGCAGCAGCGATTCGTGCTGCGCGAAGCGGCACAACAACAATCGGAATGTTTCCCCGGGGTGAAGATGGCCGCAAGGGCATTGCGTTTGTTGAGGCCGCAGTGAAATCGAGTAACGGAGGTGCCGTGTGGGTAAATCTGTGACTAGACTATCCACCACCCGCTGCCTTCGCCAGGAAGGTAGCGGAAGATGGATAAGCCTATTAGTTATTCGATTGCAAAATACCCTTAACTATTCGAAAGCTTTTCCGCCGGTTGCAGCCCACCACACCGCGCCCAAAATATGTTGTCTATACCAAGGCTGCTCATAAATTCCTTCTGGATGTCCCAAGCCTGTATAAAAAGATCTGCCACCTTCAAAATCTTCCTGATACCAAGCTACTGGATGGTAGTCTGGCATTTTGCCCCCGGGGTAGGTGGTTTCATCTACAGTCAAAACAACTTCAATATTGTCTGACAGTTCTAAGTAGTTGTACCACTCTTCAGTAACTACCCATTTCTTTGGCAAATGTGCAGTTGATGGATGATCCGGTTTTTCATTATTAGCAATTGCGGTCCAAATGCCTGGATTGGGATGACGGTTCCACACACCACCAACTAGTTTTACATACCAAGGCCACTCCATCATTGTGAATGAGGCTGAGTGTATCGCTACAAAATTTCCGCCTTGATGAATGTAATCCTGAAGTGCCCTTCTTTGATTATCATTCAGAATATCTCCGGATGTATTCATGAATACAACTACATCCATACTATTCAGTTGTGCTTGATCGTCAAAGTAGTCAGATTGTTCAGTCCAAGTGAGACCAAAGTGATTATCCTGGCTCAACTCTTTGAACATCTGCACTCCACTCGGAACTGAAAGGTGCTGATAGTCCAGAGATTTCGTAAACAAAAGAACCTGGAACTGTTCCTGATTCTGCTGCAAGCGTTGTGCATGTGAATTGGCACTAACTAATGTAAGTAATCCAAGCAGAATAACTATTAGTTTTTTAGACATAACTTTTTTGATCAATTTATTTTGAATCATCATAATTTTACTTTAGTAGGAGTCAGTTTATTGTCAGTTGAACGTGTTCCAAGTTTTCCGGCGTTGCCATCTCCCCAGCAATAAACTTCATCACTCGAAGAAACTCCGCAGGTATGATCATCACCAATAGTAATGTCCTCAAAATTTAAGTCAGCTGATACAGCTACAGGTTCGACTCGCATTGTCGTTGTACCATCGCCCAACTGCCCCGATGCATTTCTTCCCCAACAATACGCCTTACCATCAGTTGAAATTCCGCAGGTTTGAAAGACACCGGTAGCAATCGAAACAAAAGAAGTATTTCCTTTTACTTCTCTTGGCACCATCAAATTCTCAATAACTCCAAACGCATCTGCAGAACCAATGCCTAATTTTCCATACCTGCCGCGTCCCCAGCAGACAGCTTTATCTGCCGTACTAATGGCACAAACATGATCAAGGCCAACACTTATTGAGTTTGGTTTGAATTCAAAGTTACCTGCCACACGTCCTGGGACGAGCTTTCTGTCACGATCGTTTTCTCCCAGTCCCAATAAATTGCCAAAATCACTTGCGCCCCAGCAATATGCGTCGCCATTCGTTGTTATGCCACAGGTTGTTGCTGATCCGGCATTTATTGAGGCAAAAGTAAGTCCACCAGAAACAGGTACGGGTACCGGTGAGCTCTCGATTGAATTATTTCCAAGAATTCCATCTTCTCCTCTTCCCCAGCAGAAGGCGTCTCCATCGGTAGTTATTCCGCAAGTATGAGCTAACCCAGAATTGACTGATTCGAAAGACAAGCCACCGGATACCGCTGTCGGAATTATGCTGTTTTCAGAAGAACCATTTCCGAGTCTTCCATATCTACCCCGTCCCCAACAATAAGCTTCGTTGTCAACTGAAACACCGCAGGTATGATCCCAACCAACACTAATTGACTTAAATCGAAGACCTCCAGAAACGGCGACGGGACTCATACTAGATTCAGTAGTACCGTTTCCCAGCTGACCTACTGAATTATCTCCCCAACAATAAGCCTTTCCATTGGATTTTAGTATGCATGTGTGGTCCTCACCGGCGCTTATTGAAGTTTCTGAATAAGCCGGTACAGACGCAATGACTAATACTAACAATAAGTAACTTTTGCTAAATGTAATGTTCATTATGGTAGGTTTCTGTGTGTTGATTTAATGATTAATCACAAAGGTTTCTATTGTAAAGTTATTGACTAACAATCTATCGATTAAACGAAGATGCTTGAGACTTTATGTGATTTTCATCTATCCTGTTAGTGGATTTTATATCATCTACTCATGATGTGGCCGAGTCAATCCGCATTAATGAGCCGCCTGACAACATCCGGCGCAAGGCCAACTGGGCACAGCTGATTCACAAAGCTTAAGAAGTAGATCCGCTCAAGTGCACTCGCTGCAGCAGCACCATGCTAATCGTCCGCAGGCACCGAGGCGGGTGCATCCTTCATCTTGATAAAAAACACGAGAATCTTCGCCGGCTCGGTCTCGCTCGCGTTACGCGACACAGAGTGGATATCGTTCGGTTTCTCGTAAAACGACTGCCCAACGGTAAGTTTCTTCAGCTCACCACCCGCCACCTGCATTTCAACCGTCCCCTCGAGCACGTAGACGAACGTATGCGCATTGTGCCGGTGACTCGCCGATGCCACGCCGGGCGGAAAGACGACTTCGAGGACAACCGCCTCGCGACCTTCGATATCGGGCAAATCAGTCTGGAAAACGCTCTTTGCGCTTGATTGCTGTGCGATGCTGGCGGTCGATAGAATGCTCAGCAGGACGGCCGCCAATAGTTTCAATGCTTTCACGTTGGCTTCTCCACTTATGGGTAGGTGCCACTATAGAATTTGTAACGGGACAATTCTATTTCCAGACAGAAATATCGTTGCACGGGAAACATGGCTTGAAGCTCGCATCGGCCATCTTGAGCGCGACAAGGAATTCACTCGACTCCGCGATGAGCGAACGCGCGAACGCAAGGAACTCCCGTGGGTCAGGGAGATATCCATTGACCGTATCGGAACACTGTCTAACCCGATGACTGACTAGCCCTTCATGTCCTCGAGTTCGATGCCACGGGTTTCATGCACCATCTTCGTTACGAATACGATCGAGATCGCCGCGCAAACCGTATAGAAACCGTAGGCCCCCGCGAGCCCGATAGACGTGAGCATGATAGGGAACGTCAGTGTAATGCCGAAGTTCGCCGACCACTGCGCCAATCCGCACACTGCAAGACCGGTACCCCGAATCTGGTTCGGGAACATTTCGCCGAGCATGACCCACATCACCGGACCCCAGGATCCGTTAAAGAACATCACGTAGAAATTTGCAGCGATCAGGGCAAGCGGTCCGTAAATGCCTTCGAGTGTCAGGGAGCC
>JBDNFH010000190.1:0-3497 GCA_041689915.1 Candidatus Nanopelagicales bacterium
ACGCGGCTCAATGGCTGGCCCGCCGGTTTCCCCTGTCAACGCTTCGCCCCACACCTCGCGATGTGCAACGCATGACTCGGGGCCTGATTGATTCGCCATTTCTTATCAGTATCAAACTTTATTGACTATCTCTTGCCAGCTTTGCTGGCGCACTAAGCGATTCAACCCCGTCCTTCCTTTGAAGCCGTGAACGCGATAAACCCATGCATTTCACCAGTATTTGCCACTGGCTGGAGGCATCCACGCAGGTGATGTGATGGACCCCCTTGATGCCATCGAGGTCACCTTGGTGCACGCTGTCAATGCGCACCCAACCGGCACGCCCATTGGGCTTTGGTGCCTTGCGCACGCCAATGGGGTTGCACACGGGGCGGGTCTTGGTGAAGCTCACACGGCGGGCTTAGTAGCCGACGCTTTTGCGCAGGTTGTACAGGTGCGACACCGACAGTCCCGCAAGGCTCTCATAGCGTGGATCCCCGTACACGGTGTAGGCACGGCGCAGGAGGTGCACAACGGCGGGGCCGCAGACTTCTTCATTGGCGCGGTCCATCTCAGCGAGCAATTCAATATCGGTGGGCGTGTACTTGCGGGCAAAGGGGGCAGCGGGGGCGCCGTAGCGTTTGGCCAGTGGTGCAGGGGCTAAACGGTTCTCGTCCCAGCGAGCCACCAAGCGGGTGAGCTGGGTGCGGCTGTAGCCGCTGGTGCGGCGCAGTTAGGCCAGCACCACGCCGCGCTCCACCTTGCTGCATTGGCGGTACCCAAAGCGCTGTAAAACCCGACTGATGTGCTCGTAGTGCTGGGCATCACCGCCAACCGCACCGGTGAAGCTGACCTCAGGAGTTGCCGCCACGAACTCCTGCAGTTGCGCAATCGTGCGCAGCCTTGTCTCGTCCATGTTGATCACCACCGATCCTGAGGATGATCAAGTCCACTGCAGGAAACCCTGACATCTAGCAACTGTCAGTTAATTAGTTTTACAATTTCTAACGAATATTGCGTGGTTGGCGCTTAACTCTGCGTGGCTCGTGCGGTGCAATCGCATAGCTCCAATCTCCATGGAATTTGTCTCGCGCCATGCGTAAGGCAGCCATTGTCGCGTCATCCACCTTGACCCCGGTCGGATACTCATCGGTGTCGAGCGCTGCGCGCACTCGCAACCCTTTTGTGGTGGTCGTGCTTGCGATCAGATTGACTACCACCTCCAGACTCTCAAGCGGGCGGCCGCGCCAATTGCGCGTGATATGGCAGAACATGCGGTGCTCGATCTTGTTCCACTTGCTGGTGCCTGCCGGGAGGTGGCAGACATTGATCTTCAAGCCTGTGGCATCCGCCATGCGCTGCAGCGCCACCAGTTCTTGCAACGCTGGTTCAAGACCGCCATCGCTTTGCGTCACTCGGGGACGGCCCGCACCCGGGCGGCGCACGCGATGCGTTGGCGCCAAAGACACCAGTTGGCGCGCATCCCCCAGTTCCTTCAATCCGGCCGTGATCGTCGGGCGCGTCAGCCCCACCGCCCGTGCAACGATGCTCACCCCGCCATATCCCAGTGCGCGAGCCTCGCTCGCAGCCCAGAGCCGACGCATCTGCTCGTCCATCACGCCACGCAGGGCCTCGTACTTCTCAGCAATCTTTGACTCGTCATCATCTATCCCGCAATGATAACGGGTGTCGTA
Source organism: Candidatus Nanopelagicales bacterium (assembly GCA_041689915.1). Classification (GTDB taxonomy): domain Bacteria; phylum Actinomycetota; class Actinomycetes; order S36-B12; family S36-B12; genus UBA4592. Next base: position 1,674 of record JBDNFH010000190.1, read on the forward strand.
TTTATGGTAAAAGTAATTTACTGACAGTTCCTTAGCTCTTCAGGCCCTCACCACGTTGGACAACGCTAAATTTTCCATTGAGCCGTCATTTCGCCTATAGTAATTGCGCGTGATCTCTGCTAGAAAGCCGGTAAGATCCTGGTTACCGAAAGCTGGTGTGTCCGAATGAGGTCAGAAAAATGGAGAACCGAAATGGATGAAGAAACCTTCAATCTCAGCATTCGCAAGTTCTTGAAAACGGTTGGCGTCAAATCACAGCATGAAATTGAGCAATCCGTGGCTCGGGCCATTGCAGCTGGGGCTATCGCAGGCACAGAGTCTTGGCCGGCAACCATGACGTTGGAAATCGCGGGGCTGACTTTGAACGTCAAGTTTGAAGGGCAAATCAGTCTGCAGTAACGGGTAAGGTGCCTTGAGGATGCGCTATGGCGTGTACACGCGGCTGGCCGTGGTCGATACCAAACACCATCTAGTCGTCGCGCATGGCGTTGTCGCCACTGGACGCGACAGAGCACAACTCTCACGAATAGCCTTCAAAGCGCGGGAGGCAACAGGCGACGACTCGTTGGAGGCCATTGCAGATCGGGGCTACCTCAAGGGGACAGAGATACTGGCTTGCGAGCCACCGCGAGCAGGCCGGCATTAGCACTTATATTCCCGGCTCGTCGGCGGAATCTGTGGGTAGCTTCCGGTAGTGTTGATTTTGGATTGCACCAAACCTGACGAGGTGACGATGCAGTCGACCCGCCCGCCGTGGACAAATCACCTGCACACAGGACGAGCCTGTGCACAGCCGCTGGGCGGGTGCGTGACTTGCCCACCGCTCCCCGAGTGTCTGATCTCTCTACTAAACCACTGCTACCATTTCCCAGGCTTTGTCAACGTGGTGGCGCGCCTGTGCGAGCACACCAAGAGCATCGAAGTCGAGGTGCGCCCACGGGTTGGCTCCAAAGCGCAATGCTCCATCTGTCATCGCCCGGGGGCGACCTACGACCATCTGGGTGTGCGCCGCTTCGAGTTCGTCCCCTTCTGGGGCTTCATGGTTTTTCTACTGTACCGGATGCGCCGGGTTGATTGTCGCCAGTGTGGCATCAGAGTCGAAGATGTGCCTTGGGGCTGCGGCAAGCACCAGATGACCACCGCCTACGTGTTGTTCCTGGCGCACTGGGCCAGGAAGCTGTCGTGGAAGGAGACGGCGTTGTCGTTTCGCACCTCCTGGGACAAGGTCTGCCAGGCGGTCGAGGTTGTGGTGGCATGGGGACTTGAGCGGCGCACCCTGGGACCGATCCAGGCCATCGGAGTCGATGAAGTTGCCTACGGCAAGGGACACAAATACCTGACGCTGGTCTACCAGATCGATGCGCATTGCACCCGGCTGCTGTGGGTTGGCAAGGAGCGCACGGTGGCAACGTTCGAGCAGTTCTTCGAGATGATCGGCGCCGATCTGTCGGGCAAGATCGAGTTCGTCTGCTCGGACATGTGGAAGCCCTACTTGCGGGTGATCCGTGAGCGCTGCAGCAATGCGCTGAACATTCTGGATCGCTTTCATATCGTCGCCAAGATGAATCTCGCCCTCGATGAGGTGCGCGCTGGCGAAGCACGCCGGCTGGTTCAGGATGGATTTGAGCCGGTCCTCAAGAAGACGCGCTGGTGCGTGCTCAAGCGCAAGGAGAACCTCACCGGCAATCAGCGCATCCGGTTGCGTGATATCTTGAAGTACAACCTGCAGACGGTTCGGGCGTATTTGCTCAAGGAGCAATTCGCTCACTTCTGGAGTTACGACTCGCCAACGTGGGCCGGGAAATTCCTGGACCAATGGATCGC
>JBDNFH010000191.1:0-10785 GCA_041689915.1 Candidatus Nanopelagicales bacterium
ATCGGATCGATCAAATGGCGCGACAAGGGAACTATTTCTGCCGCAGCCATTACTGACCTGGCAACAAATGCAATCAAAGTTCCCGGCGCAAACGCATCTACTCCCCTGGTTGCGGTGTGTCAAACAACGAAGTCAAAAGATCCGCGAATTGCTAAATCCTGGACCGCAAAAGACTTACTCGCCGCTTGGCCATCGAATGCACTGCAGACTTGAATCGTGGCTCCCTAGTGGTTGGTCAAGCCCTGGACTCAAACATTCCGAGTCGTGCTGCAACACCTAGGACGGAGCGAGGCGCGTAGGCCGAGCGCCAGAGCCCACCGTGATTTGCGCCAACGATAAAGAGATCCATTGGGTTGCTCAATGTTGTGCTGGGGTTGGCTGCTGAAAGTGGATTGCGAAGATCATGGACGAGTAGCGCTGCCATGAGTGTGGTTGAGGCTGCTGGTTCAAATACTTCAACACCAAGGCGGCCAGCGCCGGCGTAGGCAGCTGCTAGCGCGCGGTTCTTAACCACTGACTGGGTGCGTGTCGCCGGTGCGAGGTTAAGTGAAACGGGGACGCCGTCGCCGCGAGCGGCAAGTGCGCGCCAGCGTTGAATTCTTTTGGCGAGCAAATAGTTGGGACCTTGTTGGGGAACGAGTGAGTCGTTGAGCCCGACTTCCATTCCGCTCATGGTGCGGTAAGTGCGGGGGTAGTTCGGTTCGAATTGACCAAAAGCGCGAAGTGGTGTTTGCATGATTCCGGTGAAGCCACGTCTATCCCAGCGCTCGCGTGACTCATTAACACAGGCCATGGGAACCATGAAGACATCAGTTGGGGTTGCTAGGAAAGCAAGGGTGATGTCTTTGCGTTGTGAATCAAGTTTCTTAAAAATCGCATCAGCGCCCATGCTCAAAGTTGCGTGGGTTGCCCCGTCGGCGTAGGTGTAGTTGCCGAGCACAAATGGATTTTTAATTTCATCGATCCACTGGGCAATTTCACCCGGTTGTTGGAGTAGGTCAACACCGCTGGCAGCCGCTACAACTTGGTCGTCTTCAGTGTGAACGGTCCCGCCCGTGACAAAAGGCATGCCGCCTGTTGCGTTTTGACTAATGGGGATCCGGATCGAACCAGATGTGTTGCGGGCAATGTCAATGAGTCGCTGCCAAATGTCAGGTCGCGGCAGATCCAATGCATGTATGCGAGCGCCCCAACGCAGTAGTGATCTCGTGGGCGCCATCTGTGCGCCGGCGCCAAGGACCGCAATGTCGGTACCGGAAAGGTCAAGCCAGTCTGGATTGTCCATAACTAAATGAAGTGCAGTACCGAAACTGGGTTCCGCGATTCCGTCCGCTACCCATTGGTCAATTTGCTGACGTAGATCACTGCCAAAAATCCGGCGACCGCGGTAAGGAATCGAGAGATCCTCTTCACGTGAAGCACGCCCAGTAACGGTTACTGACTCAATCGGACGCGTTGCATGATTCATAGCTGAATCAAGTGGAATGTCACCTTCGGGTTGGACAAAGACGAAACGCCGGTGGGCCGATTCCAGGCCGGCATTTGAAATCTCAATTGCTGCATTAGGGGTTTGGGAGGCTGCGATCACAATTTCACGCAGCGGCTCAATGTAGCCCTTGCGCCAATCCTTGGTGTGTTCAATACGAGCTGAGAGTGCGGGATCAATTGTGCGCACGGAGTCGGCGAAGATCGCTCGACCTGTGGCAGTCGTGCTGCGTTTATGGTCTCCGCCTTGCGGAAAGTTCACACCCATTAGAACATTATGGTCTACTCGGTCACGAGTGAATTACTTACTTCCCGGATTACGTCAAATGCCACCCGTACATCTTCGCTCGTCGTGCGGAAATTGATGAAACAGGGACGCAACCAGGTGCTGCCATCAATCACTGCGGGTGAAATATAGATTCGACCGTCGGCGACGAGGGCGAGTTGTAATGCTGCAGTGTGTTCATTGATGCGGGAGCTACTTGCTTGTGCGAAACTTGTTGGGATGTGCCGAAGGGGGACAGTGGAGAGTTGTGGTTGTGATTCCAATACTTCGAAGTCGATTGCTTTTTTGGCCATTGAATAAAGCATTTGGGCTTGGGCGAGGTTCTCTTCAAGTGCATCACGCATTCCTTGGGCACCATGAACCTTAAAAGCCAGCCACAGCTTGAGCGCGCGTAGAGGACGTGAGTACTCAAGTGTGATGTCCACCGCATTCGTGTCGCCATGTTCGTGAGGAATGTAGGCCTCGTTGTGGGCGAAGGCTTTTGCCAGGAGTTCTGGTTTTTTCACGAGCAGCGCGCTGCACGCTTTAGGAACAAAGAGCCACTTATGGGCGTCGATACTCACTGAGTCTGCTCGGTCCAGACCGGCGAAAAGTGGTCCCGCCGTTTTTGTTCCGGCAGCCGGTAGTCCGTAGGCGCCATCAACATGGAGCCAAATGTCACCGCAGACGTCAGCGATCTGATCAATGGAATCAACCGCTCCGGTGAGAGTGGTTCCAGCTGTTGCAACAACCGCCATGGGAATAATTCCCGCCTTGCGATCAGCATCAATTGCGCGAGCCAACGCATCTGGGTTCATTCGGCGTTGGGGATCGATTTCAATTGAACGAACATTGTTGCCACCAATTCCGAGTACTTCGGCCGCGCGTTTGACCGAGTAGTGGGCTTCAGCGGAGCAATAGAGGGCGAGGGTGTGGTTGCCCATGCCGGTGCTGCGGCTATTGGGGAGTGCCTTTTCACGCGCTGCTGCAAGCGCCGTGAGGTTGCTGATTGTTCCACCGGATGTGAAGAATCCTTGGGCATTGTTGTACCCCAGGAATTCGCCGAGCCATGAAATTGCTTGGCGTTCAATGTCTGTGGCAGTGCCGGCATCCAGGGCAAGATTCGGATCATGTGAATGGGCCAGCAGGTCGCCGAGTGCACCGATCTCTAAACCGCTAGACCCGATGTAGGCGAGGTAGCGCGGCCTTGCTTGAGCCAAACTCGAATCCAGTGCTTCCGCCGCAATATCGAGGGCTGCAATGGGGTCGGAGGGATCCTGGGGCAGTTTTTGGGTGAGGAGTTTCTTCAGCTCAGGGGAAGTTTGGGGTTGCGTGTCACGGGCCACATCAAAGCCAGCCCAGGTGCGGGAAACTATTTGAGCGGCATGATTAAGAACTCGATCGCGATCGGGCCCAAGGGAAAGTGAACTCATGTACTACTTGCCTTCCATGAATTGCTTGCGGTAAGGCATAAGTTCTTTAGTAGTGTCGATTCCGATCACTCCACACAGTTTGCTGTCGTTATTGAAGTATTCGACTATGCAGGCACCATCAAGTTCACCACTGACGACCGTGTGGCTGGTTGCCGCTCCCGGCAGACCGTAGGACTGCAATTGGTATTCGTATTGATCCGACCAGAAAGCAGGGAGCGCAAAGAATTCATCAGTTGGTAGATCGCTTCCGGCAAGCTCGGCTGCAAGTGCGGCACCGGCACGTTTTCCGGTTTCTGTCGGCATATTCCAATGCTCAATGCGTCGGGTTTGCTCACCATAGAACTTATTGGGATGGTTGGCCGTGTCCCCAACCGCGTAGATTGGAAGTGTTGCGCCTACGGCGCGCATATTGGAATCAACGAGAACACCGTTGTCCAGATTGAGGCTATTGCCCTGCAGCCACTCGGTGTTGGGAACTGATCCGATTGCTTCAACAACAACATCAGCTCCGAGTATTTCACCCGAATCGAGAGTTACGCCGTCAATATGGTGCTCACCGTTGAACTTTTGCACGGTGTGACCGAGGTGGAAAGTAACACCTTTTGATTCGTGGCGCTTGCGCATTGAGGCGCCAAGGTCTGCACCCATGGGCATAATCATTGGTTCGGCATCGAGGGAAACCACTTGCACGTTGGCACCAAGCTTGGTTGCCGTTGCCGCGAGTTCGCAGCCAATAAAGCCGCTGCCAAGAATTACGACATTGGTACCGGGCGCAATTGCTGCTTTCAGCGAATGGGCATCGTTAAGAGTGCGCAGTGTAAATAAGCCTTGGGTTGGACCGGGGATAGGGAGTAAACGCGGGCGAATGCCGGTTGCAATGACGAGTGCATCGAATTCATGGGTAGTTCCATTGGCGAGGACTACTTCCTGTGTTTCCACATCCAGTTTCTCAGCGGCACTGCCTAGGATCCAGATAATGTCTGCGACGGAATCACGTTGTCGGAATTTCAGTTCTTCATGGGAGAGTCCCGAGCGCAGGGCCTCTTTAGAAAGTGGAGGGCGGTTATATGGCTGGTGTTCTTCGTCGCCCACAATCGCGATTTCACCGGTGAAGCCATGTGATCGCAATGCTTCGGCGGTGCGAAGTCCGCCTAGTCCGCCACCGACAATTAGTACCCGCTTTTCACTCACCGGCTCATTATGGCACCCAAAGCCGTTCTCTTTTGTTCGGAGACGAATGATTTAGACATTGAGGCGAGCACGCTCGGCGACAAAAACACCGAGCAGGATCAGGGCCCCACCCAGAACCTGGATTGCCGTGAGAGCTTCGCCAAGAAGTACCCACGCGATCATGGTGGCAAAGAGTGGCTCGGTGAGGCCAACGGTTGACGCCTGTGAAGCGCGCAGGTGTCTCATTGAGGCTAAGACAAGTGAGAAAGTAATTACGGTGCCGAACAGGATCATCCAAATAGCCATAATCCAAATGGGGAAGGAAATATTCACATCACTCAGGGGCTCGGTATTACCCGCAAGTGCTTCCCAGGGAAACGACCACCATGGCTGGGTAATTACCCAGAACAGTGATGCTGCGGCGAAACCCCACATGGTCAGGGAAACTGGGTCGCGCGGGTTTTCCACGCGCATTTGCTTGTCACCCAAAATGTAGAAAATTGACAGTGCCACTGCGGCGGCGAGTGCTGCGATAACGCCAGCTGCGTTTAACGCGAATCCAAGCCAGACCTGGGCCACGAGGGCGAGTCCGGCCAGAGCCATGCCAAGGGCAACCCAAACCGTCCGTTTAGTTGGTTCTTTCCACGCGAAGCGAAACCATAAAGCGATCATGACGGGCGCGGTGAATTCAATGAGAAGTGCAACGCTGACCGGGAGGTAGGTGAGAGCAACGAAGTACAGGTACTGCGTCATGGCGACACCCAAAATGCCATAGGCGAGAAATACCGGAATCTCCTTCTTATGCAGGCGCAAGGCAGATGGGTTTCGAATTGCAACGAAGACGATTAGCACAAGGAAAGCGCCGGTTACCCGAAGTTGGGAAAGTCGAGCCGGGTCAATTCCAGTGAGCAAAATGGATTTGGCGACAGTTCCATTTAGTGCAAAGAGAATTGAAGCGGAGAGGTAAAGGGCATAACCGGTGAAAGGGTGCGGGGTTTTATTGAGTGGTATTCCCGGTATTGGTTCAGCAATGTCGCTCAACGGATCACTGACCGATACACGCCCATTGTTGATTCGGCGATTGCATCCCAAGCGAAATGCTCGATTGCGCGCTTACGCCCGGCGACACCAAATTGTTGCGCCAGAAAGGTATTAGCGACAACGCGATTCACTGCTTCGGCAAAATTTGCTTCGAATGTCTTTGGGTCATATTGGTCGTAATGCACGAGAACTCCAGTTTCACCGTCTGCGACAACTTCGGGGATCCCGCCCACATCACTTGCAATCACGGGGGTTTCACAGGCCATTGCTTCAAGGTTGACAATCCCTTGGGGTTCATAGATAGAGGGACAGGTGAAAACACTAGCGTGGGTGAGTAATTGAATGAGTTCTGCTCTGGGGATCTGCTCTTGGATCCAGATTACATTCTTCTCACCGCGCAACACTTTGAGTTCTTTGATGAGTTCTTGCACTTCAATTGCGATTTCAGGGGTGTCAGGTGCTGATGCGCACAGCACTATCTGGATCTCTGAATCAAAATTTATGGCTGCCTGCAGCAGGTGCGGGAGGCCCTTCTGTCGGGTGATCCGGCCAACAAAAAGTGAATACGGCTGTTGCGCATTGATGTTGTATTTATCAACTGCCTCACAAGACGGATCGGGTCGGTAGATATCCGTGTCAATTCCGTTATGAATTACGTGAACTTTTTCCGGCTCAACAAGTGGATAGCAGCTCAGGACATCGGCTTTCATTCCAGCTGACACAGCAATAATCGCTGCCGCACTTTCATAGGCACTCTTCTCAACCCAAGAAGAGATCCGGTAACCGCCTCCCAGCTGTTCTTCTTTCCAGGGGCGCAATGGCTCAAGTGAGTGGGCGGTAATAACCAGCGGAATGTCCAGGAGCATTGCAGCGCATTGCCCAGCGAAGTTTGTATACCAGGTATGCGAGTGGACGAGGTCGATCTGTTTTTGAGAGATTACGTTGACCATGTCAAGATTCACGCCAAGGGTAACGAGTGCCGGATTGGCACCGTCAAGGAATTCAGGGGTGGTGTGGGCGGTTGCGTCAGGGAAACTCTCACCGAAGGTGTGCACGTCCACGGCAATATGCGCGGCTAAGGCTGGGACCAGGTACTCAACATGGACGCCCGCACCGCCATAAATCTGCGGGGGCCACTCCTTGGTCAGTAGAGCAATGTGCACACATGAAGCCTAGGGCGGTCAACGCACAGGTGTTATCGAGGAGTCTTTAGTTGAAGCCATGCGACATGGTTGGGTTAGCCCGTAGGCTCTAGTCATGGCAGGTGCGGAGCGAGTTTTGTGCATGGTGCTCGCGGGCGGTGAAGGCAAGCGACTTATGCCGTTGACCGCGGACCGGGCCAAGCCGGCGGTTCCATTCGGTGGCTCCTATCGACTCATTGACTTTGTGCTTTCCAATCTGATTAATGCAGGCTTGCGCCGGGTGTGCGTTTTGACCCAGTACAAGTCACATTCCCTTGACCGTCACATCACTCAAACCTGGCGTATGCCAACGTTACTTGGCGACTACGTGACCCCGGTTCCGGCCCAGCAGCGCCTTGGACCTCGGTGGTTCACCGGTAGTGCTGACGCGATTTACCAGAGTTTGAATTTGGTTTATGACGAGAATCCAGATTACGTAGTGGTTTTCGGAGCAGACCACGTCTATCGCATGGATCCCGTGCAAATGATTGAAGCACATATTGATAGTGGCGCCGGTGTCACAGTTGCCGGGTTGCGTCGACCTCGAGCAACGGCAAGTGAATTCGGTGTGATTGAAGTTGGACCGGATGGACACAAAATCGCGAGCTTCTTGGAAAAGCCGGTTGACCCGCCGGGGATCCCGGGTTCACCCGAGGAAAGTTTCGTGTCAATGGGCAATTACGTGTTCAGCACCGACGTGTTACTGGAAGCACTTAAAGTAGATGCTGCCGATCCAGGGTCAGTTCATGACATGGGCGGCAACATTATTCCGATACTTACCGAGCAGGGTCGTGCGTTTGTCTATGATTTTTCGGAGAATATCGTTCCCGGAGCAACGGAGCGCGACTGCGGTTATTGGCGCGATGTGGGTTCCCTCGACAGTTATCACGATGCGCATATGGATCTGGTGTCAGTTCACCCGGTTTTCAATCTTTACAACCGGCGCTGGCCGATCCTGTCCAATATTCCACCGCTACCCCCAGCCAAATTTGTTGAAGGCGGTAATGCGCACGAGTCCATGGTCGGTGCCGGCAGCATTATTTCCGGGGGTCACGTGCGAACCTCGGTTATTGCTTCGAGTGTGACGATTGAATCGGGTTCCTACGTTGAGGGAAGTGTGATCATGCCGGGTGTGCGCATTGGTCCAAATGCTGTTGTTCGCAGAGCAATCTTGGACAAAAATGTTGTGATTCCCGCAAATGCTCACATCGGTGTGGATCTGGAGTACGATCGCTCCCGCTACACCGTCAGCCCGGGCGGAATCGTGGTACTCGGTAAAGGTGTTGTCGCAGGTTAAGTAGTTTCACCAGTGTCTGCTATCCATTCGACCAAGGTACCGACATACTTCTGGCGTGAAGCGAAAATTCAAGGCACTGATTGCCCTTGGTGGGTCACTTACCCTCTTAGCCGGCTTGGAGGCTCCTGCTCAAAGTGTGGCCCCTCGAATCGTTGGTGGTGCACCGATTTCGATTTCAGCTACTCCGTGGCAAGCGAGTCTGGTAATTCAAAATTCAAAAATGTGTGGTGCTTCAATTATTGGCACTTCGTGGTTGGTGACCTCAGCTCACTGCGTAGCGGGTGTTGCCCCAAGTGAAATCTCAGCATTTGTTGGAATTAGCAATCTGAGTCAGCGCTCAAGTCAAAATGTCGTTGCGATCTCCGGAGTGACGATCAACCCAACCTGGAATGCCACAACTTTTAACGGCGATCTCGCGCTGTTGCAGTTGGCGTCTCCATTGACATTTTCATCTAATGTGCAGCCAATCGCTTTACCTCTAACCCAAGACCCGACTGCTTGGCCTGCTGCAGGGACTGCTGCCCAAATTTTCGGCTGGGGAAGCACAAGTTTCGGCGGTGCGGCCAGCGATGCATTGCTGGCCGCAAATGTTTCTGTGTTGAGCGGACCAAATGACAACGGGTGCGGCGCTTATGGGAACACGTTCAATAATCTCGATAGCATCTGTGCGGGTGCGCTCGGTGGAGGCATTGATTCCTGTCAGGGTGATAGCGGTGGGCCACTTGTTATTGGCACTGCGGTCGCTCCGGTTTTGGTGGGAGTGACAAGTGTGGGAAATGAATGTGCGCTGCCGAACTTTCCAGGAATATACACGCGCATGACCACGTTCGTGCCGTGGATTAATCAATATGTACCACCGCCAGTAACAACACCTAATCCACCACTGAATGTTGTGGCAGCCTCCCAGTCACGTGAGCGGGTTACAGTTGCCTGGGATAAGCCAACGTATAGCGGTGGGCTTGCAATCAGTGGTTACGTGGTTTCACTGGTCGGACGAACCGGCGGGCTAATACCGGTATGCACGTCGGCTGCGTCACCGTGTTTGATCTCGGGCCAACCAGCAGGGACTGTCTTAGCGGTTGCTGTACAAGCAATCAATGGACTAGGTGTCGGCGCACAATCAGCGTCCGCGGGCGCAATCGTTGTAAACGGGGTGCGCACTCCCCCAGCAAAGGTGAGGCAGGGCCTCGTTGCAAAGTGGGCTGGTATTAAAACCAAGTCAGGGGTAAAGCCTCGGGTTCGAATTGCACCCGCATCTCGGGGAATTTGCGAACGCACTGGATCCCGGATTTCGATTGTCCGAAGTGGTCTATGTGCTTTACGGGTATCTGGCCCCAAGTCACAAAAGAAAACGGTTTACCTGCTCGGACAGTAATTCGTTATTGGTTTGGGTCGATCTCGAAGACGTCTTCCGGAGTTGAAAGATTAATTGGCGAACCAAATTCCGAGAACTCGGTCAGGCTCGCTCTCTCATTTCCCACACAATTAAATGATTTATCTATGGACCTGATCAGGCCGGCTGAATCAAGTGCCACTTCAACATCTAATGTCATGTCACAGGTCTTGGCGAGCCCGGTGAGTTCCTCGTCAGAAAAATTCAGGCCGGACTCAATCGTGAGAGCAACAGTTCCCGCAAGCGGGTCGTCATTATTTGAAACAAGGCTGCCAATTTGTGAAAGTGGGGAGATGTTTCCTGAGGTGGGTGTTTGTGTTCCTACCGGCGCTAAGAACCAGGATTGATCAATGAGGGTGTAGGTGCCCTCTGAATTCATCAGATCGGTCCACGATTCACTTGTGCCCTGATTTATCCAGTTAATCTCACCACGGCTATTTGCCAGTGACGTGCTGCCGGATCCGATTACTTGGGAATCGGTTGAATCAATAGAAATAGTGAGCACTGCGGTGCCGTGGGAGACGGTTGATTCGATAGCGTTGTCAAGAATATTTGCTGAGGGGCTCGAGCTAGGTGCTGCCGCTGTTGGTGAATTCGGATCAGACGGGGCGCTTGATGAACAGCCAGCGAGGACAAAACTTGCTGCTAGGACAATCGCGGCTACTCGCATTTAGCCGAATCTACCGGAGATGTAATCCTCGGTCCGTGAGTCGGTCGGCGAACTGAAGAGTTCACGGGTGCGACCAAACTCAATGAGGCGTCCATGCCGGATCTCGTTCTCGTCGAGTTCAGCGGTGAAGAATGCCGTTCGGTCGGAAACTCGAGCAGCCTGCTGCATATTGTGGGTGACAATAACGATCGTGTAATCGTGAGCCAGCTCAACCATGAGGTCTTCGATCTTTGCCGTAGCAATTGGGTCAAGGGATGCACACGGTTCATCCATCAAAATCACTTCTGGTTTCACCGCGATACAGCGCGCGATGACAAGACGCTGCTGTTGCCCACCCGACAGCGCGTAGGCGCTTTTCTTGAGATCGTCTTTGACCTCATTCCAGAGTGCCGCTCTGGTCAAGCATTCTTCAACTACGTCATCAAGATTTCCTTTGGTCCCATTTACTTTTGGCCCGTAGGCTACATTTTCATAAATTGATTTTGGGAACACATTGGGCTTTTGAAAGACCATGCCGACCTTGCGGCGAACTTCGATCGGGTCAACGTCAGGGCCGTAAATGTCGGTGCCGTGATAAGCGACCGTTCCTTTAAGGTGTGCACCAGGAATCAGGTCGTTCATCCGGTTGAAGCTTCGCAGCAAGGTTGACTTACCACAACCACTGGGACCGATAAACGCGGTGATTTCGTTTTTAGCAATAGGCAGGGTGACGTTGCGAATTGCTTCGTATTAGCCATAAAACACGCTCACGTCATCGAGGGTGAAGACTGGATTACTCACCTCAAGGGGAATCGTTGCCCCTCGAGCAGAGAGCGCTTGATCCAGCTGCATCGAGATGTCACCTTGCTTG
>JBDNFH010000192.1:0-9657 GCA_041689915.1 Candidatus Nanopelagicales bacterium
ACCGATGTCATTGTACTTTTCCTTCTTTCTTGGTTTAGGGGCGGGGATATCCGCGCATACCCAGTTGATTGACTGCTTTCTTGCTATGCCATATTTCTATACGGCGAAATATCTGCCAGTCTGATTGTCGAGAGTGACATCGTGATCTGACTTGTACATCTCTTTAAGTGGGCGTCTGAAATCTTTGTGCTTAACCCCGAAATGTTCCGATATCTCATCCAGCGTTACGCCATCCGGGTGGTCGGCGATAAAGGCGAAAAGCTCGGGCTTATTCGGCAGACGGCCTTGATCTGCGTCAGCTACTGGCTCAGGCTCAACGACTACATCAACTACTGGCTCAAAATACTCGAGCTTCGACTTCTGCTTCACCACGGATGCACTGCGTCCGCTTCGGATCTCACTCGCGGTGTGCAACGCCGCACGGAGGATATCTGCTGATTGGGCGCTGATCGCGGTGAGCTCTGCAACCGCAGCATCCGTATCCGCACGCATCTGCGCAACATCTGCACTCATCGCAGCAATATCTGACAACCGCCCACGCGAATCAAACGCTGCCTGCTCCAAGCGAATCCCTTCAGCCTCTGCACGATCCGCCGCATCAACAACCGCCTGCTCAACACGAGCCTGCTCCGTCGCCGCAACCGCAGCATCCGTATCCGCACGCATCTGCGCAACATCTGCACTCATCGCAGCAATATCTGACAACCGCCCACGCGAATCAAACGCTGCCTGCTCCAAGCGATTTTTTTCGCTGATCACTCTTCGCTCAGTTCCTTCAACCAAACTCTCCGCAAGTCTTTGCATGACGTCTATACGGTTAGCCATTGTGTACTCCTAAATTCTGGGGATACCTAGTTAGTGCGATGGGCAAACCCCGCCGATAACGGGAATGTTCGTAGAACTGAGCTCACTATCACGTACAAAGAATCCTAATGTTGGGCTACGAAATGTGCCGCAGCCCAACACCAAGATCAACGTGCTGATTTACGCGTTTGCTTCTTCGGCGTCCTTCAACAAGCCAACTGCCTCTGCATACTTCAGCCATGTATCAACCGAGGCGATGACGACTCGAGCTTCGATAGCCAGCAACTCGATTCCAACGAGGGAAACTCGTACCCAGGCGTCAACAACGACACCCTTGTCGAGAATCCGGTCAACTACCTCAACGAGAGTTGAGGCTCCATTCGTAGTCTGAACAGCCATGATAACCATCTCCTATCAGGGAAGCCCTTATTAGCTTGCCTCGCACGAGAATAATGCTTTGCCTCTCGCATTGGAACAGCTATGAACAAAACAAACGGCTATAAAAACCAAGCCAAGTGGCCAGCCATGAGTAGCCGGTTGGAAAACGGCGATGCCCTCGCCGATGTTGAATTCAGAACCAGAAGGTCGGGCCAATACCCATGCGGAAGCCGTTCGATTCACGGCACTGTCCTGAAGCATAGACAGGTTAGCGTTCAGATTGTTTGAGGACGCTAGATACGGTCGATATGAGGGCGAAGCGGCTGACGACGAGAAAAATAGGTCGGCCGCACTAAGCCCATCAAGTCGATCAAAGTCCTGTTGGATCTGGATTTCAGCGGCACCACTCGTGTAGAAACCAGTCGTTTGAGCTTTGAAGAAGGCACGCGCGAACAAGTCTCATAAACCTGATCGGGTCTGCCCCTATCTGCCCCTAGTTTTGTTACCTTTTACTTAGTTAAATGACCAACCAATTCTGTACTGTCCATGCTTTTTGTGCCGTTGGAGGGCTGACAAGGAGCAGATGCACCGAGCCGGAGCGGACCCAAGAAGCGAAACTTCATGCGTCCCAACAGCGATTGATTCGAAACCATTAGCTGTGGGGATAACCGCATAGGGTCTAGTAACGATCATGCTCTCCGCGACGAACATAGCTGTTAGTCCATTTACGTCGATCACCGAACCGATTTGAAAGAGTGAGGTGGTTTCCGTGATCGCGTCGTCAGAACCAGCACGCAGAACAACGCGGGCACTAGGCCGTCCAGCCAGCGTCGTTACCGCTACTGCAATGTTTTCCCGTTCGTCACTACCCGCGGCGACAATGGCAATAGCCCGCGATGCTCCAGCTCTTTTCAGTGTTGATTGCGAAGATGCGTTCGCGATAATCACCGGAACCCCGATGGCTCTTGCAATGCTCAGCCCAGGCGCTTGTGGATCGCGTTCGATACCTACCACCGCAACTCCGAGACTGCGCAACTCCTGAGCGAGTCGAAGGCCAACTTGACCCATGCCCGCCACAACCACGTGCCCGCTGCGTGGGACAACTCGGCGCCCCACCACCGTTACATGTCGACCAGATAAGCACGGCTGGAGAATCCGGAAGGGTCGGGGACGAAATGGTCGCAACAGTTCGCGTTGCGTCATAAAGTGCGCGCAGTCCATTTGCATACGTCAAACCGACAATAGTGTCGATCGCAATTATCAGAACTAGACCGAAGGCACCGGTGAGGAGAGTGGATGAACCCGAGTCATAAGGGCGAAACTGGCCTAGTGCGATGCCACGAAACCCTCGCAAACGTAGTCGCCATGGTGCCTTCCACGGTTGAATAATTGTGGTTTCTTCATTAGCTATGGACACCCAAGAGCGATCACTAGCTTGATCGCGACGCTACACCGAAGCAAGGTGCGGTGCAATTGCGGAGGCAACCATGGTCGGGACGCTGATAGCCGCGGGAGATAAAACATCGCAGTTGGGCCCAGCGGATTCCAGTTGCTTGCGAACAGGGCGATCAAACATCCCGACAAATAAACGGATCCCCGGTCGAAGGTGCTCTGCAATCAAGCCGTAACGCAGTGCGAGGATGTCGTCATGCAACATAACTGCCACACCTTTGACATCAGGGGTTAACGCTTCAGCAAGTTCGACGTCAGTCGGGGAGCCCAGATGAAGTGTTTTAATCCCCCGCTGACTAAGCGCCGAACATACTCGCCGACCCACATCCGTGTCACCGATGACAAGGATGCACGAGTTCGCCTTCGCTGTGATGGCGCCCTAACCTGTGCTCGAGGCCTTGCTGGGCTAACTACTGGACAGTTAACTGACCGAGAACGTTACCCGACGCGCAAAGGTTAGGAGGTATCCCCAGTTGTGCAAGCCACGATTCTTATTCGACGGATACGCCCTTCCCGAATGCGTAATAACCAGTGATATTCCTGGCAGCCTCTTTCGGCTCGGGGTAAAACCATGCCGCGTCAGTGTTGGTGTCACCATCAACAACGAGATTCACGTACGAGGACGTACCTTTCCAGGGGCAAACCGTGGCGGTCTGTGAAGCTGAAAGATTCTCAGCACGCACCGAAGCTGGTGGAAAATAGTGATTACCCTCAACGACAATAGTGTCATTGCTTTCTGCGATGACCGTTCCGTTCCAGATAGCTTTCATGTCTTCTCCTCCTGAATAACCAATGCGGCTTCGATCAGCGAAGACCACGTAACGGAACCCAAAGTCATTCCCGCCCGGTCCCTAATCGTCACCGATGAAGCCCCTTCGCGCAACATGAGCGTGAGTGCATCGTGGGCTGTAAAGGAAGAGTCCATGTTGGGGCCACCGGGCGTTACTTCACCCATGGCATCGGTGACGGGGATGACCACGAGGGCACGCAGGACCCGGTCCTCACCGAGAAAATCCGCGACAAGGGGCGATGCGGGTCGGGCAAGTACTTCAATCGGAGTACCCACTTGCTCAATACGGCAGCGATCGCCGAGGACGGCGATCCGGTCGGCGAGTAGGACGGCCTCGTCGACGTCGTGAGTTACGAAAACAACGGTCGTGCCCAATTCTCGAACCCACAATCGAAATTCCCGTTGCAATTCCCGTCGAACGATCGGGTCTAGGGCAGCAAAGGGTTCGTCCATCAGCAGCGTGTCCGGTGCGGTTGCCAAAGCTCGCGCAACACCAACGCGCTGCTGCTGACTACCAGTACCGCCGGAGAGTTCGTGCGGATAGCGACTCGCGTAGGTGGTCGGATCAAGATCAACGAGTCTAAGCATTTCTTCAACACGATCGCCTGTTCGTTGGCGACTCCAGCCGAGCAGTTTGCAGACGGTGGCGACATTCTCAGCAACGGTGCGATGCGGGAATAGTCCGATCTGCTGGATAACGTAGCCAATACTTCGACGGAGCTCAACTGGGTCAATGTCCTCAATATTGATTCCCTCAAGGAAGATCTTTCCACCATCAATTTTGAGAAGCCGATTCATAAGTTGAAGTGTTGTGGACTTGCCGCAACCGCTAGGCCCCAAGAGTACGAAAATCTCCCCAAGCAAATATCGAGTGAGAGATCTTCAACGACAGCAACTTCTTTGAACTTCTTTGTCACGGCGCGCAGCTCGAGATGAGGGCTTACCTGTTTATGCTCCATGTGTGCTCGCTCCAACGAATGCTCCGAATCCATGGGTGAGCATGGATTATCTCACGAGTTCATGGATGGATCTGCTTACCGCGCTCGTCGAGCACACGCTTATCACGGCAGCTGCAATCACTCTCGCAACGGTGATTGCAATCCCTCTTGCGGTGGTTGCGGTTCGATCAGGCTGGCTCGTGACACCGACGCTCGTTCTAGGAGCGCTGATCTACACAATTCCTTCACTTGCGCTGATCACTGGGCTATGGCCTGTTTTCGGACTCTCGGCGGCGACCGTCATTGTTGCGCTCGCTCTCTACGCGTTAATGATCATCCTGCGCAACACAATCGTGGGATTGCAAGAGGTCCCCTCCCACGTCACAAAAGCCGCGCTGGGGATGGGTTACAGCGAAGGCGCACTCCTCGTACGTGTGAGTATCCCGATGGCGCTACCCGCGATCATGGTGGGGATCCGACTGGCAACTGTCTCCACGGTTGGGATGGTGATGGTTGGTGCACTCGTCGGCCACGGGGGCCTTGGCCAGATTGTGCTTAACGGCTTCACCAACAACTTTTACCGAGCCCCGATCCTGGCCGGCACGCTCTTGGCAATCATGTTGGGACTGATCCTCGAGTGGCTGCTCGTCCTGCTCGAACGTCGACTTAGTCCGTGGACGCCGCGATGAACGTCCTGATGTGGTTCATGGATCCGGCGAATTGGAGTGGGGCCGGTGGCATTCCAGCCCGACTCCTCGAGCAACTTGCGATCACCGGAGTAGCGGTTCTTGTTGCCGGTGTTATCGCACTTCCCGTGGGAATTCTGACTGGACATCTGGGGAAGGGCAGTGCGGTTGTGACGAGCGTCGCCAATCTCGGGCGGGCTATTCCCACATTCGCACTCCTGCTTTTGCTTGCGGCAGCCGGTGGAGTGGGAGTGAACGCGGCGATTATTGCGCTCACCATATTCGCGATCCCGCCGATGCTCACCAACGCGAATGTCGCAATATCCGGTGTGGATGCACAGGCGCGCATGGCCGGCCGCGCGGTTGGCTTCACGGGCCGCCAGCTGCTCTCGAAAGTGGAGTTACCACTTGCACTGCCACTCATATTCGCGGGCATTCGGACAGCGACCGTGCAGGTGACGGCTACGGCTACGCTCGCCGCTTTCGTTGGCGGAGGAGGCCTGGGTCGTTTCATTCTTGACGGCTTCGGACTCCAAGACACAACGATGGTCTTGGCGGGTGTTCTACTGGTTGCCCTGGTGACTATGTCGATGGAAGGCTTCCTTGCACTGGTGCAGGCTGGGATTTCTCACCGGCTTGGCCGAGTCCCCGGGCGGTTGACATCAAGTTTTCTGCGAGTCCTGCGTAACAGTTAGTGATACAAATCCTGCTCCGTTAGACAAAGCCGACGACTTTGTGAAACTATTCGAGTATGCGCATTCGTCCCGCCCTCACACTCGCTACCGCAGCTCTCGCTGCCTGTTCTTCGTCTTCTAATACGGATAGTACTGACTCCCTTGTGATTGGTGCCTTCAACTTCACCGAGAGCCAAATCCTCGCGGAGGTGTACGCCGGAGCGCTATCGGCCGAAGGCTATGACGTTTCCATCACCGCTTCAACCAACCGCGAAGTACTTGAGCCTGCACTTGAGGCCGGCGAAGTACAGATGGTGCCGGAGTACCTCGGCACCTTTACCGAATTCCTGAACATCAAGGAAAACGGGCCGGATGCCACCCCCGTCGCCAATGGCGATGTCGATGCAACCTACGCCCAAGCTCAAATGATCGCCGAGAAAGTCGGCATCACGATGATGACTCCCTCTCCTGCTGCTGACCAAAATGCCTTCGCCGTGCGCGCTGACTTCGCCAAAGAAAATGGCTTGGCGACAATGTCTGACCTTGCTGCTATCAGCTCAACCAAGGACATCCGACTCGGTGGACCACCCGAGTGCCCGAAGCGTCCTTTTTGCCAGCCCGGCCTTGAAGGAACCTACGGCATGAAGATCGCAGAATTTGTTCCACTGGATGCTGGTGGACCCCTGACAAAGGCGGCACTTGCGCAGGGCTCAATTGATGTCGGCTTGATCTTTAGTTCCGACGGAGGTGTTGCAGCGAACGACTTCATCGTTCTCGTTGACGACCTTGGCCTTCAGCAAGTCGACAATATTGTGCCAGCGGTTGTCACCACCGCTGTCACTTCTGAGCTCACGACAATCTTGAATGCAGTCTCAGCGGCGATGACCACGGATGACCTGATAGCGATGAATAAAGCTGTTGATCTTGATCGTCGCAAACCTGCTGATGTCGCTGCGGAGTTCCTCACTGCCAAGGGTCTCATTTAACGTTACCGAGTGAAAGCGTTCACCCATGGCAAATTGCAGTGTTGGCGGTGGCTTGTGAAACAGAAAACTTCAATCAGGTCTACTGACATGCTTGACCCTGCATTTGCGTTCGTTAATCACTTCTGATACCTTTCGCTTCAACATCCAGAGCGGCCGAGAGATCTGGCTCATTGACGCCGCAGCAACCCGGAAACGGGTGCTACCGCCAGTACCGATGTCAGGAGTTCCAATGTTCAATGGTCCAGTTCGCTTTACATCCGCACTACTAATTTCTTGCCTCGAAATGGACTGCATGCGCATGTCCAGCGCACTCTGTTTGCGCTAAATCACCGTCACCCCCCTCCCAACTTGGGTTACGCTTTTCCACGCGCCGATCCCAGTTGCGCTGACGATTCCTGCTGTCTCACACCACTCCTATCCTGATTTTTGCAAAGGAAAACATGAGTCATTTCCTAAATCCGATTGCACCTACCGGCCTCGCTCCCCTTGCACCAGCCGAGGTTGCCCTCACCCATGTGACAAAATCATTTGGTCGAGGAACCGACCGCGTTGACGTGTTGGACCGGATCAATCTCGTTGCTGCTCCTGGGGAAATCCTGGCGATCCTGGGACCGAGTGGCTGTGGAAAGTCGACCCTATTGCGACTGGTTGCCGGCCTTGACGCGCCAACTTCAGGAACCGTCTTACTCGACAACAGTCCCGTAGAAGGGGTCGATGCACGGTGTTCCGTGGTGTTTCAGGAACCACGTTTACTTCCGTGGCGAAGCGTTAGCGCAAACGTGCGACTTGGTGTGCGAAATTCACGGTCGAAAAATGAGATTGAAGCGTTGCTCGAACTTGTTGGGCTCGGTGATTTTTCTGGGTACCTCCCCAAACAAATATCTGGCGGGATGGCGCAACGGACAGCACTTGCCAGAGCACTCGTTGGTCACCCTGGCGTGCTCCTGCTTGATGAGCCTTTCGCGGCACTTGATGCGTTAACGCGAATGCAAATGCAGGACCTCATGGTCGAGGTAACCGCACGTATTGGGACAACGGTTCTGTTGGTCACTCATGACGTAGATGAAGCGCTGTATCTGGCGGATCGAATCGTTGTTCTTGGTGAGCGAGGCCAAGGGATAGTGAAAACAATCAATGTTGATTCACCACGACCCCGAGATCGAAGTGACATCTCGTTCGTACCGCTACGACGCGAATTACTGGCGCTATTCGGGGTTCACGTCTAACTCATTCCAACCAAAAATTAATCCGACCAAAAATGGGGACAATCCCAATTCACAACTGATAAGGAAAAAATTAATGAAAAGCTCAAATAAAGTTTTCGTCTCTCTGGCTGGATTCAGCCTGATAGGCGGTGCCCTTGCAGGTTGCGCGAGTGGTGAAGGAGCCACCGAGGCAGCAGGCTCAGGCGCCACTATTAACTTGGACTACGCCTACTGGAACCCACTTAGCTTGGTTGTCAGAGATCAAAAATGCCTTGAAGATGCACTTGGCCCCGATGGAACCGTCAACTGGGTTCTGTCGACCGGTAGCAACAAAGCAAATGAGAATCTCAACGCTGAGGCCATCGACATTGGGTCGACAGCGGGCGTGGCCTCTTTCGTAGCAAGAGCAAATGGTGCAGCGATCAAAACTATCGGGGTCTTCTCCCAACCTGAATGGGCAGCGGCAGTCGTACCATCGGGCTCGACGATCACGGGCGTTGAACAACTCAAGGGTAAAAAGATCGCAGCGACAAAAGGGACTGACCCTTACTTCTTCCTTCTGCAAGCACTCAATGAGGCAGGATTAAGCGAATCTGATGTTGAGATCATCAACTTGCAGCATTCTGATGGACAGGCTGCATTAGCTCGCGGTGACGTTGATGCATGGGCCGGACTTGACCCCATCATGGCAACGACCGAGGTCAAAGATGGTGCTCAACTTATCTACCGAAACATCGCATTCAACTCATATGGGGTACTCAATGCACGTGAGAAGTTCCTCGTTGAACAACCCGAACTAGTCGATCAAACTCTCACATGCTACGAGCAGGCACGTGCGTGGATCATCGAAAATCCAGCTGATGCTGCGGCGCTTCTGGCACAAGAAGCCTCATTGGAGCCAGCAATTGCCGCAAAGGTGCTCACTGAACGGACAGTGGTGAATATCTCGCTTGTCCCAGGAGATGCACAACGTCAAGTCCTCGAAACCATTTTGCCGATCTTGGTAGCTGAGGCACAGGTGCGATCCGAAGAGGAGGCCCGCGCCGCATTGGACAGTCTTTATGAGACATCATTTGCGCAACGGGCAACCTCGTGACCCTGGATACACGGGTCCATGAACCTCTAACTGTAGAAACCCCGCGTAAGCGCAAACGCTCTCGCGGGGCAAGTTGGACCGGTGCCGTCCTATTGGGCATGATCCTGCCCGCGGCACTGTTGATGCTGTGGCAGTGGGCTTCAACAAATGGTTCATATTCGGCAAGCCAACTTCCTACGCCAAGTGCAGTAGGTTCCGCTCTCCTTGAGTTAATCGAACGCGGGACCTACTGGACACACGTTGCTATCAGCCTCCAAAGAGTCCTTACGGGCTTCGCAATTGGAGCAATCGCAGGGCTGACGCTGGGATCCTTAGTTGGGCTGTCTCCACGAATTAGTTCGTTTATTTCACCCACTATTCAGGCAATTCGCGCCGTACCGTCCCTTGCCTGGGTCCCACTGCTTGTCTTGTGGATGGGGATCTATGAAGGTCCGAAGGTGACACTCGTAGCAATTGGGGCTTTCTTCCCCGTGTTCACAACTGTCGCTTCGGGCTTTATGCATGCGGATCGAAAACTCATTGAAGTTGGCCGCGCCTACGGCCTTACCGGACGTCGACTAATCACCGGCATTTTGCTGCCCGTAGCCTCACCCACAATATTTGCCGGACTTCGACTCGGTCTCGCGCAGAGTTGGCTCTTTGTTGTCG
>JBDNFH010000193.1:0-25545 GCA_041689915.1 Candidatus Nanopelagicales bacterium
AAGCCTTGACGTCCACCCCGCCACACTTCGAGCAACCCAGCAACGACTCAACAACCGCCCCATGCCTGTACTATCAGGAGCAACTCCGCAGGAAACGTACGATGCAGAGATCAATATGCAATAGGGACTTCATTCCAGCCAGAGTTGCTTTAAGGCATGATAGCAACATGAAACTGAGAGGCGCGGCGAAAGTCCTTATTGCGACCGGCGCCGCAATGGCGATTATTAGTTCACTGATTCCCGTTGTAGTCAGCGCTCCAGCAGCGGCAGCGCGGCCCCCCACGACCACATTGACTTCAAAGCAACTGGTGGGTCAACTCCCCAGCGTTGATCCGATTTATGTCGGCTACAAGGGTCCGACCTCTTTCATTCCGGCCGCCGTGGCGAATAAGAAAGACAGCAAGGGCTGCAATCTGCGCCAACGCATGATCATTGACTTAGCAACGAAGAAGCCGAAGGTCAGCAAGGGCTGCAAGATGAAGGGCGGGGTGTGGGAAACCGCTCTCGGGTCCAAGATCACTAAACCAGCAAGTTTAATTATTGCACCGGTCACGCCTTATAAAACTGCTTGGGGTCAGGGCGCATTCGCTTGGACTCCGGAGCAGCGGCTTGCGTGGGCGACGAACACTAAGGTGAGTGGATCCACGACTCGGGCAAAAGCAGTGACAAATTTGCAGGTCACTCAAACGCTGATTTCAAAGGCGGAAAATAGCCAAATTCGATTACTGCAGCGGGATTCTGAATTCTTGCAGAACATACTTAACGATTTCCCAGATTTAGCAAGGGATGTGATCGAAACAATATGCGATCCGTGGTCGCTGAAATGCGCTCTGACGTACGCGCTTATTTTTGCAAAGGAGGGTGAAATGTATGAAGGCATAATTAAACAAATTGCTGGGAATATTTCCTCCGAGAGATGTAAGTTGCTGATCCAGCTCGCTTCAAACACCACCGCATGGGGTCTGTCGGTGAGTCCACAGACTCTCGAGTTGATGCGCGAGGTCAACAAAAACTGTGCGTCAATTCCTGTCGGCGTTGTGTTGGAATCGAAACTCAACGGCATTAATCCAATTACGCCACCCGCCGCGGTTCCTACTGAGAGCTCGGGCGGCGAGTCTGGGGCTGCATCAGGGACAGCGGTGCAGGTGGTCTCGGATTACCCCGCGCCGAGTAGTGGCGTTGCGGTCCCAGGAGATTCATTTGGCATCCACGCCCCGGTTGACTGGGGAACGCCTGGTGTTGGTGCTTCGTGGATTCGCTTGTGGGATTCAGGCGTGACATGGGCCGAAGTTGAACCGACCGACAACAATTTTGATTTCACGAAACTGCGGGCATCAATTGAAGCTGCTGAAAGTCAGGGCTCGAGGGTTCTTTATGTACTGGGGAACACTCCCGGCTGGGCCAATGGCGGCAAAGCAGGAAATGTGCCACCGACTGATAATGCCACTGCTGTTGCGTTCATTTCACGATTGATAAATGAGTTCGGTAGCCGAATCGCAGCCTATGAAGTCTGGAATGAAGGCAACCTGACAACTTACTGGGAGGGTTCCCAGGCCCAACTGGCACAACTGACGAGAGATCTGAACAACGCTGCCGGTTCCACGAGTCAAGTGTTTGCGGCGAGTACTGGAACTCGAGCCACTAATGCTTTCGTCACCAACTACGGCGATTACCTTGAGGAGCTAGGGAAATTAGGTTGGCCGGTCGACGCTTACACCGTGCACAGTTACCCGGTGGCAAGTGGTGGACCCGGTGATCGCGTGCAACAACTTGCCCAATTCAAAACACTGTTGGCACTGCATGGTGCTCCCGTGAAGCCAATTTATGACACCGAGCTGAACTACGGCTTGGCAGGCCTGGGTGAAGGCCGCCGGGCAATTGATGACTCAACCGGCGCCGCCTACATCACGCAGTCAATTATTGCGTCGATTCAATACGGAGTCGATTCGACTTTCTGGTACCTGTGGACCGGGACTCGCGGTAACTTCGATCTATTAGGTGTGCAACTTGATCCTTCGACCCCGATTTCTACCGCCGCCTGGAACAACTTGCGCAGCATGGTTTCCGGGCAGCGCTTAACCCGTTGCATTGACTCCGGGGATGTGCGCGCATGCCAATTCGCATCGGGGAGTGGAGTGCCATCAACCATGGTGTGGACGTCAACCGGCACCGCACAGGTTGACGTCACGGGACTTGGATCGCAGGTCTGTGACCTTTTGGGTAATCCGTGCGCTCCAATCGCAAACAATCAAGTGACCGCGGGAATGCTGCCTGTTCGGATCTCATGACCCCAACTGAATTCATCGAAAAATTGGAAGCCGAACTTTCTCCCGAAGCCGTACTCACTTCAGTCGAGGTTATGGCCGGATACCTGGTCGACTGGACCGGGAATTTTCACGGGTCTGCACTGGCGGTGGTGCGACCTTCGTCGACTGCGGACGTAGCCTCGGTCATCCGGTTGTGCGCTCAGCATTCGGTGGCGGTGACAACTCAGGGTGGCAATACCGGCTTGGTTGGTGGGTCGGTACCCGCGCCCGCGAATCCTGAGGCCGTCGATCCTGAGACTGCGGGGATATTTGCGGAAAACCAAAATATGTCATCAATGCGATATCACTTTGATGACATATTGCTCTCTACTACTTATTTATGCTGTTTCGAGGACTTCGACCCCAACAGTGGTCAGGTCACCGTGGGCGCGGGAGCAACGCTGGCACAGTTGCAGCAATTTGCGGCCGAGCATGGTCTGGAATTCGGGGTTGATCTGGCGGCGCGGGACTCGGCAACAATTGGCGGCATGGCGGCAACAAATGCCGGTGGGATCCACGTGGTTCCCAACGGCATGATGCGCAAGCAGGTTGTTGGCGTTGAAGCGGTGCTACCAAGTGGCGCGATTGTTTCAACCCTGCGCGGTCTGGCGAAAGACAACACGGGTTACGACCTAACGCAATTGCTCTGCGGTTCTGAAGGAACCCTCGCGGTGATCACGAAAGTTCGCGTGCAGATGCACCATCCGGTCCCCGCGCAACTCTTAGTCTTTGGGGTTGACTCGATCACTGCCGCATTGGAAACCACCGCTGGATTCATCGGAAAAATCGCTGCAGCAGAAATTATTGACCGAGCAAGTGTTGAATGCGTTCATCGAGTTACCGGAATTACTATTCCCTTTGACTCCGATATTCACCTTTTACTTGAAGTTCGGGGCGAATTGGATCTTGAAGTGCTTGCCCGACACGATAATTTAATTGTCGCAGTTGATCAAGCCGACCGGGAAAAACTGTGGGCGCTGCGAGAGCGGGTCACCGAAAGTTGCGCGGTCGAAACAGTTGGTGTTCCGCACAAACTTGATGTGAGTTTCCCGCAGGGCGTTTTGAGTGAGAGTTATTCCGCGCTGTGTGCGCTACTTGACCGCGATGGTGTCGCCCACGTTGTGATCTTCGGTCATTTACTTGACGGAAATTTTCATGTGTTTTTCACGACTCCTGCCGTTGATCACGATATTGACCGTGAAGTACTAGAACTGGTTGCGCGTTTTGGCGGATCAATCTCCGCCGAGCATGGGATTGGCCGCATGAAAGCTGCATACCTGCACCTGTCCCGCAGTGAATCCGAGATTGCCATGATGAAAGCGGTCAAAGGGGCGATCGATCCACTAGGGATCATGAATCCGGGAGTCCTCTTCACCTGATTGTGCAAGGTGAAGCGATCAAGTACCTTCTTGCAGCGCGGAGCGTACTGTTCTGGCTTCATTAATAGACAAAAGATTACGGGCGAATGCATGATCAACCGCCTTTTCCAAGCGGTCTCTCGTGACGCGGTCCTTACACCGGATCAGCGCCTCGACGAGCGGCATGCTCGCTACTCCGTCAACGAATTCAATAGCGTGATTGGTACCTGTTCTTCGAATAATGTGAATCGTTTCGGGCAAAGCTGCTCGAACGCGGTGCGGAGTCGCAATCAAAATCTTGGGCGGATTCACCAATGCGAGATCATGCATGTCAAGAACAGATTCGTCGGCGATGACCGCGCCTTTTCCGACCAGAGCGATGGCTTCAGCGAATGCCGTCAAGCTGTCCGTGGGCGCCTCCGTCATTCGGTACACGCCATGTCCTGTCCTGATCAGTGCACCTCGGGCGGCGAGTTTGCGCACCTCAACTGCGGGCACACCCACGTGGGCTGCCTCGGCGGTTGTGACAATTCCATGGCGGTCAAATGCGAGAAGACGCAAACTATCTCGGTAGGACATAGCGCTCCTTCAGTTTGTACATGTCAAAACCGTACGATATTCAGTACGCTTGTGACAAGCCTATTGATGATAGCTACCGTTCAGTCTTTATATAATGTATAAATTGAGTTATATTATCGGGGTGAACCCAATTCTGACCAAGCGCAAAGAACTCGGCCTGACCCAGCAGCAGGTCGCCGGGTACCTCGGCACAAAGCAGTCCAATGTCAGCGCGTATGAGCGTAGCGTGCTGGAACCCGGATCAGCGGTGGAGCAACGCTTCGCGGCACTTCTCGGATTGAAAGCGGATTCGGTTTACTGCGCCGGTGGGTTCCCGACCCTTGCTTCCCAATCTCTTGAGTTGCGAAACCTGCTGTCCCTCGCGCGTTTTGCGGACAGCGAGGTTCAAGATTCCCTGATCATGCGCGTGATCATTGACACCAACGATCGGTTTGTGACCCTCAACAGTTCGGAGGATCAGCAGTTCTTTCTCATGCAACCCGGTCCAACAGGTGAACACCGGGCAGACGTAGCTTTTGCAGGAATGGCAGTGCACTGGTCGCGTAAGTCGCAGCTACCTCGGGTGCCAGCGTGGACGCGACACCCAAGTCTGTATCTACGAAACGTGTGGTTCTTGGGTGCTGGCGAGAGAGAGCCGTTGGCGCGCGCAATCAGCATTGCGCGTGGAGTTCCAGCATTGCGAGCCCGCGGAATTTTCTTCGCAGAATCAAATTTGGAGTCGATCTAATGTTTGCTTCCCGTGAAAAAGTCGTTGCGGTGCTGACGCAGTTGGGCAGCCGCCTTGATGCTCAAGGAATCCGCGGTGAGATATACATTGTTGGTGGAACTGCAATGCTGTTGGGCTACAACCGCCTCACGGTCACCGCAGACATCGACGCGGTCTTTACCCCCGTTCTAGAAATTGAGCAAATCGTTGCTGACATGCACCGGGCGGACCCTTCGTTGCCAGCGGACTGGCTCAACTCCAAAGTGCTACCCCTGTTGCCGCGTATCGCGGATTCGGGGGCGTGGGAGGCATTGCAAATCATCGGTTTGACCGTCAGTGTTGCCTCGCCTGAGTTTCTATTAGCCATGAAAGCTCGTGCTAGTCGCGGAAGGCGTGACTTTGAAGATATTGGCGTGCTCGCAGAAATTTTAGGAATCACGTCATTGAATCAAGTCTGGGAAATCTGCGAGGAAGTGTGGGGCCTTGACGTCTTCAGCCTTGAAACCCGTGAACTTATTGCGCAGTATCTACGTACCAGAGGGATCGATTAAAAGGTTTTTCAGATTTTCAGTGTTTGTAGCGAGGTCGGTTGCGCCGGCGTATTCGAGTTCGATGGCATCCCCGTATCCCCACAGCACACCGATTGTGTCGATTCCTTGTTCGCGGGCTCCATGCACGTCATGGTGACGGTCGCCGATCATGATCATGCTGTGTGACGTCGGGCTGGTGTTGGTGTTCTCAAGGGTGTGCTTGATCACGAGGGACTTAGAGTCGCGGGTTCCGTCGAGGGCTGCGGCGCCGATGAATTCGAAATACTGATCAAGTTCGAAGTGTTGCAAGATTCTGGTTGCGGAGTACTCGGGTTTGCTCGTTGCGGTGACTAGGCGCAGTCCGGCTTCCTGCAATTCGGCGAGGAGTTCTGGAACTCCCTCGTACACACTGTTTTCCAAAAGGCCCACGTCGTGGTAGTGCTCACGGTACTTGCCTATTGCTTGGGCAATCTGTTGCTCATCCATGCCAAAAACGTCGCGGAAGGTCACCGCGAGTGGTGGTCCGAGGTAAGTGCGCATTTGGTCACGTTCAGGGATTGGGATTCCCTGGTCCTCTAGGGCATATTCAAGACAATTGAGAATTCCGGGACCCGAATCGGTCAGCGTGCCGTCGAGGTCAAACAAAATTAAATCAAGATCACCGTTTAGCATTGGGGAATCATGGCATTACCGAAAATTATTGCCCACCGCGGTGCAAATGACACCGAGCCCGAGCACTCCTTGGCAGCGTACCTTCGCGCCATTGAGCTGGGAGTTGACGGCGTTGAGTGTGATGTTCGTTTAACCAATGACGGCACGTTGGTTTGTGTACATGATCGTCGCATTGACCGCACCAGCTCCGGGCGCGGATCGGTGTCAGGACAGATGCTCGCTGATCTCGTAACCAATGACTTTAGTGGCAGCCTTGATAACTGGATGGACTTTGAAGATCCGAGGCCTGATGAAAGCCGAACCCGCCTAGTCACCCTGGAGACACTGCTCACCACGATTCTGGACTACTCCCAAACAATTGAGTTCGCAATTGAAACCAAGCATCCAGTTCGCTACGGCAAATATGTTGAACGTGAGTTATTTGACGTATTGAAAAGATATGGATTGACCAAGCCGCAAAATGGACACGAATTTCCTCGCGCGCGAGTCATGAGTTTCAGTCAAATGGCGGTCCAGCGATTCAAAGAGCTTTCACCGCTTACTCAAGTTGTGTACCTAGCCGAACGATTGCCCCGCAGGTTTACCAGCGGGAGCCTGCCTGCAGGAGTGAGCATTTCTGGAATCGACATTCATTACCTCAAGAAAGACCCCGGTTACGTTGAACGCGTTCACGCATTAGGGCATGAGGTGCACGTGTGGACTGTTGACCAGCAGTCAGATATTGATCTGTGTCTCACGTTGGGAGTAGATGCAATTATTAGTAACCATCCCGGTTCGGTAATTGCTAGAGTCAAAACATGGAGTCAGCGCTCGTCACCAGCGGCCTAAGCAAAAACTTCGGGGAACTTGCCGCGCTCGTTGATTTAAATTTGAGTGTTGAGCCTGGTGTTGTATTCGGTTTCCTTGGACCCAATGGCGCCGGTAAGACAACTGCGATCCGTGTTCTCATGGACCAGATTCGGGCAAGTAGTGGGACAGCCTCGATTCTGGGGCTTGACACTCACCGCAACAGCGTCGCATTGCGGCACCGGATCGGTTATCTGCCAAGTGATCTAACGCTATATCCCAACATGACCGGCACGGACCTAGTTAAATTCTTTGCGAATCTGCGCGGTGGAGTTGATTTACATTACGTTCGCGTGTTGAGGGAACGACTTGATGCACAAATGTCAAAGAAGATTGGTGACCTTTCCTCGGGTAACCGACAGAAAATCGGCATTATTCAAGCGTTTATGAATAAACCAGAGTTCGTGATTCTTGACGAGCCAAGTGCTGGCCTGGACCCGTTGATTCAACGTGAGCTACAAGGTTTGATGCGGGAAACTGCAGATCTAGGGGGAACTATTTTCTTGTCCAGTCACACGCTCAGTGAAGTGCAGCGGGTTGCTGACCAGGTCGGGATTATCCGCAATGGAAAGCTGATTGCGCTGGAGTCCATTGCGAGCCTGCGCGCAAAAGGGATTCGCAAAATTGAACTTGAACTCGCGAGTGAGCCAGCGGAGAGTGTTTTTGAAGGCATTGTCGGAATCCGCAGTTTGTTGATCGAACACAATCGAGTGTTTATTTCCTATGAAGGAACAATGGAAACCCTGCTCTCGGTTGTCATGAGCAAGTGTGATTTGCTTGATATCAGCACCAACGAGGCCGACTTAGAAGAAGTGTTTCTCACCTACTATCACGACGAATCCTCGTGATTTTGTCGTGAGTGCGATTGGTGCTGTCTACATTCGCACCCTGACCTCGCGCTCGCGCGCCGTTGCAATGGGTGTGATGGGACTCTCGGTTTTGTTCACTTTCGGCATGTTGGTCTACCGGGGTGTTGACATGTCGGTGTTTGATCAACTGCCGGAGAGTTTGCTTTCCATCATTGGCATTGGACCAGATGCTGATGTTGCATCACTTGCCTACAACGCAATTTTCTCAACCTATGGCGCGTTAGTTCTTGGTGGAATGGCGATCATGATCGGAGCAGGTTCGGTTGCGGGTCGTGAGCGTGATGGAACTATTGGGTTGCTGCTGGCAAATCCGATCAGTCGAGGTCGACTTGTTTTAGAGAGTGCATTGGCGCTGATCACACTTTATGTCGTTGCGGCGGTTGTGTTGCTGGGTATTGGTCTCTTGGCTCCACAAGTACTCGATGTCAGCATTACCGGATTGAGTGTCTCTGCCTTTATTACGCAGCTCGTTGTTGGGACACTGTTCTACGGCTTTCTCGCCCTGGCTATTGGATCCTGGACCGGTAAAGCGCAGGCGACAATTGGGATTAGTGCTGGTGTTCTTGTTATCTCATTTTTGGGTTCGGGCCTGCTGCCACTCATTTCGGGTTGGGAGGAGGTTACCCGGATTTTCCCCTGGTACTACATCAGTGCCGGGGATCCGCTCCGTAATGGCATCGATATTGGCGCAGTTGCAATCCTGTGAGGTGCTAGCGCACTTTTGATTGGGCTTGCTTGGATCGGTGTTTACCGTCGAGATTTGCGATCAGGATCGGTGAGCATTCGGATCCTGGATCGACTCCGAAGTAATTCTGTGACCGCCAAGTTCGCCGAGCGGGTTGCTGGGCGGACACTGGTTTACAAGATTTGGATCAAGACTCTCTCTGAATTTCAAACCCTGTCACTGCTTATTTCATTCCTCATGTTTGGACTCATGGGTTTAATCATGGGACCGATCTACGCGTACATGCAACCCAATATGGCGCAGCTTGCTGATTCGTATCCACCGCAACTGCTGGCCTTTTTCGGGGGTGGCGATCTGGGAACACCGGAGGGATTTTTTCAACTAGAAACATTTGGATTGATTGGCCCGTTAGCAATCATGGTGGTGACAATTTCATTGGGCTCTAAGTCAATTGCCGGTGAGGAAAACAACCGAACCCTTGGCATGCTGTTGGCGAATCCGGTTTCCCGCAGTTACGTACTCACGCAGAAAATGATTGCTTTGTTGATTTGGGGATTTGTGGTCGCGCTAGCGATCTTTGCGGGAGTAGCCACTGCGAATCTCGTTTCAGACCTGGGCATGAACTACCTCAATATCTTCGCCGCATGCGTGAATCTGTTACTTCTGGGCTATCTCTTTGGTGCGGTTGCGTTCTTGATCGGTGCCGCATCCGGCCGGGTTGGGCTCGCTATTGGCGTGAGTGCTGGCGCAGCAGTCGTGTTGCAGGTGGTAAACGCAATGGCCTCGATCAACGGTGGTTGGTGGGAGAAATTCACACCGTTCTATTGGTACAGCGGGACCGATCCCCTCAATAATGGTGTCAGTATTGAGGGGATCGTGATCCTGGTGCTGGCCACTGGGGTCACGATTAGTTCCAGCTACCTAGCGTTTAATCGACGGGATTTGACCAAAAGTTAGCTGGTTTGGCAGGCGTCTTGCCAGATACCTTCGGGATCCAGAACTGACCCTCAGCCTGAAACACCTGGGTCATGGTGACGGCATTTTCCACATTAGTCCCAATCGTGGGGAAAGCAGTCGCCCAGCCATCAAAGCAGGTGAAACCATCAAGGAAATAAGTGGCCCCTCGGATCCTGGTGCGAGGAGGTCGTCCTGGATCGCCACGGAAAGGGTTTCTTCGTCACAAGCTGCCGTACCGCCAACACTTGGATCGGTTGCTGAATCGTCACTGCTCGAACATGCGCTCAATGCTGCGAAAGCGAGAAGCGCAGTTCCCCCGGCGAGTACTTTTCGTAACACAGTGGATCCTCCTTAAATGATCACTGATTTAGTGACCATTTCAATCGCAGGTCCGCGCGGTGGGTTTTTGCGCGCTGAGTGAGTCCCGAACTTTGCTATTGAGCCTTCAGGTAAGTTTCGCCACTATGGGTAAAAAGAATCGTGCAACCACGTCCGCAGTAGTCGAACTCGACGGTGAAGTTCCAGTGGTTGGGATGCGGGAGCCATGTCCCTGCGGTTCGGGTCGCCGCTACAAGGCGTGTCATGGACGCGAGACGTCAAAAGCGGTTGCAGCCCCGAGCCGTCCATTCCAGGGGTTCGCCAGTGAATGCGACATGGTGGCAATGCGCGAACTCGTCCCGTCAGCGACAGCGCCATTGACCCTCAAGCCAGGTGTTGCTGACGGCCGCAGGGTGACCTTGGCGAGCGTGCTTCCCATGGCCTACCCGGCGATTGTTCGCGCGAACGGTGATATTTTGCTCGGACTACAAATCAACACCGGTAGTGGAGACCCATCCCGCGATCTTGCGAATGCACTGCAGCGCGCATTGGCCGCTCCCTACGGTGAGCCCGTTGGACTTGAACGGGTCCACACCGATTCACCTTCAGCCCAAGACTTTATTGACGCGTCCATAGTTTTGGACGTAGTCGTTCACGACAATTTTGATTTCTGGATGGATGAAGGTGCTGATTTAACCGACGAAGTTAAAGCATCCCTTGACCGTGCCAGCGAATACGCAAACCCAACGGTGAAACTCACCTCAATTGATTCGGGTTACTGGACCCAAATGGGCGAGAAGGAACACTTGCGTTGGATCATGTCCACGCCAGAAAATGAATTGCTCAACGCATTAGCGAGACTCCACGCGGCCGAGGAAGACTCAATTGGTCCAGATACCAGACTGGTCGGCATGTTCCGCGCCCAAGGGCTCGTTGTTCCGGTGTGGGATATTCCACTTGGCCGTGGTGCTGCAGCGATTGAAGAACCTGCAGCCGAGTTTGGCAAGCGACTTGACGCAGCATTGAAGTTGTCACAGCTGTTGACGGATGCCGAGCGGCGTGCGCGTTCGGGGCTAATGTCGCGCCAGGTTACGTTGCGCGACGTCTAAACGAGTACGAGCAGCGAGATTGGCCCGCGACGTCTAGGAAGTTGTGGTCGGCGGATCGTCGTTCTCACTTTTCTCCTCGTAGATTTCGACGGCCGACGTTGGCCAGATGGTGTCGAATTTCATTTTGCGTTCCCCGCTCCACGGTGCTGGAACCACGTCTAGTGTGTAGGCAAGTTGGTAGGCAACGTATTCATAGCGTGCCCGTGAGACTGAGAACTGGGTCCAGGCGGTGTCAAGATCCACTTCAACCGGGTAGCCCGCAGCTTTGAGCATGGTCACCGCTTTAGTGAATTCATCCTTGGTGAGTTGAATGCCGTTCTTCTCGCCGACACTCATCAAGTGAACCGCGTCGGCTGAGAATCCACGGGCCGAGTCAGCGCTGGCGGCTTGTTCAACAGCGATACTTCCTGGGCGGTAGCCGGGCATTTTCATCAAAGTTTGAGTAGTTGGGGTTGGCGCACCCAAGAAGCGGCCCACGAAGGGAAGTTTCTTAAGAACCTTTTTGTGCACAAACAATGACGCGTAGAGAGTTTCGAGAGTTTGGGTTCCGTGAATTATTGCTTGCGCGCACTCGGCCCTGGGTAAAGTTTTCGACAGGGAAAGTTGCAGCGAGGCTGCGTCAAGGGTTGCCAGGCTGGCAACCACCCAGTGACGGTAGGGCGACGCTGATCTAATTTGGACTAGGACCGGGTAGGTCGTGTGGGTTAGGCGCAGATTGCCGAACCATTTGGTCCAGGTGTTCATGTGATCTGGCACATCACCGAGTTGGTCATTGAGTGTTAGTCGTGCAAGTAGCTCTGGTCCCCAGCTTGGTTGACCGCCCGCAACGCCCAGCAGGGAGATATCAACCTCGC
The DNA here is from genome assembly GCA_041689915.1 of Candidatus Nanopelagicales bacterium. Taxonomy (GTDB): domain Bacteria; phylum Actinomycetota; class Actinomycetes; order S36-B12; family S36-B12; genus UBA4592. Next base: position 11,790 of record JBDNFH010000193.1, read on the forward strand.
GGTCAATGTAGGCGCCGTAAATTGTCGGCAGAAATCCAATGAGTAGTGCTATCACGATCGGGCCGGTTGCTGCAGCCATGAAAGCAAGAATGGTTGGACCTGCTTGGGGGGTGTCAGCAAAACCAAGAGTGAACAAACTTGATCCCGACTCACGGAATGCGTTACCAAAATCAACGCCACCAATTCCATAGATCCATAAGCCGTAGGCGACGAAGTAGAGCACCAGCCAGGTTACGAGTTGGCCAACGATGATCATCGGACCATTCCACGCCAAAACTGCATCTTGTTTGATGTAGGACTTACGCCAAGCGGCTATAAAATTGTGAATCAGAGTGATGCTGCGAGCAAGTGCATCAGAAATCATTGACGTGAGGGCTCGTGGAACCACGACCGTGCGCAGCAGGCTGATCGTGGTTGCTATGAAGAGAAATAGCCCAACAAGAGTCGCTGCGGTTCGAGAAAACAGGTCGAGTAGTAACGACTGGACTTCATTCACACCGCAATGTTGCCATGAATAGCTAAGTTCCGAGGGCGTTGGTGCGGTTCCTTGGGTGGGCGTTGTTGGCACTACGCTAACAAGCGTGAATCTTGACGCCCAAACTGCCACGATTGTGGGACTCATTGGCGTCGTCGTCGGAGTAATCGGGGTTGCGATCGGAACAATCGCGTTGACTAAACTTTCGCACCTGCACCGTTCATATTCCCTATTGGAAGTTGCTGAAGGCCGTGAGACGTATGTCGATGTGTTGGCCCGCACGCTGGAACGCTTCAATGAGGTCCAAGACGAAATGTTGGCCCAAGATTATGCGATCAAGCAACTCAAATCTGGTCTACGAGATTCACTCAATCACATTGCGGTAGTTCGCTACGACGCGCTCGACAACCTCAGTGGGCGTTATTCATTCTCGGCGGCAATCGTTGACGACTACGGCGACGGCCTGATCATCACGACAATTCATGGTCGTGCTGACACTCGGTCTTATCTCAAAGAAATCACAGGCGGGAAGTCTGAGATTGATTTGTCCCCGGAAGAGAGCGACGCCATTAGTAGCGCCCTTGGTCGCAGCATGGCTTTTTTGCAAGCTGACAAAACTGAAAGAAAAGAGAAAAGCGCATGAGCGACTCACTGCGCAAGATCGCCTATCTTGGCCCGTCAGGATCGTTTTCGGAAGCTGCACTTCGCTCCTCCGCGGTTTACGCCGCGGGCGACATTGAAGCGGTGCCCGCTAAATCTGTCTTGCACGCACTTGATGCAGTGCGCAATGGTGAAGTCAGCGCAGCTCTCGTTCCGATTGAAAATTCGATTGAGGGTTCAGTAACAATTACTCTCGACGAACTAGCGAGTGGTAAACGGCTTGTCATCACCAGTGAAGTCGTGCTACCTGTCGAGTTTTCGCTACTCGTCCGACCAGGAACAAAGCTTTCAGACATTCGCACGATCAGTACGCACCCGCACGCGCAGGCCCAAGTGCGGAATTGGCTTAGTGAGAATCTGCCTGACGCGGATGTAATTCCTTCAATGTCAACTTCAGCCGCTGCTGCAGCATTGGTTGGAGACAGCCCCGTATTTGATGCCGCAATTGGGCAAGCGCTCAACGCGGAGATTTACGGGCTGGAAATCTTGGCCGACCAGATCGGTGAGCGTTCTGATGCTCACACTCGCTTCGTGATTGTCGAACTGCCGGGTAATCTCCCCGCACCAACGGGTGCTGACAAAACAACCTTGAGTGTCTTTCAGCGTGATAACCACCCCGGTGGGCTGCTGGAAATCTTGACCGAGTTTGCGGTACGCGGGATTAACCTCACCCGGCTTGAGTCACGCCCCACCAAGAAAACACTGGGCGACTACTACTTCAGTTTGGATTTCGAAGGTCACGTCAACGACCTTCGCGTTGAAGAAGCACTGATGGGTTTGCACCGAGTATGTCTAGATATTCGCTTCCTCGGCTCCTACCCTCGTCACGACGGGCGCGAGCCAATTCTGCGCGCCGGCGTGACCGACACTGACTTTGAAACAGCTCAAGCGTGGTTGGACAAATTGAAGGGAACGCAATGAAAATTCTGGTGACCGGCGCCGCTGGTTTTATCGGCAGCCACTTTGTGCGCGAACTTCTTGCGGGTTCCTACCCGTGGCTCGGTAACATTGAGGGCGTAACCGTTTACGACAAGTTGACTTACGCCGGCAATTTGGAAAACCTTGCATCAGTATCGAGTGATCCTCGCTACTCATTTGTGCAGGGCGATATTTGCGACGGTGATCTACTCGACCAGATCCTTCCCGGCCACCACGTAGTCGTGAACTTCGCCGCGGAAACCCATGTGGACCGTTCGATTCACGGACCACAAGACTTTATTGTCACCAACGTTGTCGGAACACAGACCGTTCTTGATGCTTGTCTGCGTAACAAAATTGATCGCGTCGTGCACATTGGCACCGACGAGGTTTATGGGTCAATTGATGAAGGTTCCTGGACCGAGTCCGAGCCGCTACTCCCTAACTCTCCCTACTCAGCGGCAAAAGCTGCCGCCGAAATGTTGGTTCGCGCTTACAACGTCACCTACGGGCTTAATGTCAGCAGTACGCGTTGCTCAAATAATTACGGTCCTTACCAGTTCCCCGAAAAAGTAATTCCGCTTTTTGTCACGAATTTGATTGATGGGAAAAATGTGCCGCTCTACGGAGACGGCCTCAATGTTCGTGACTGGCTGCATGTTGATGACCACTGCCGCGGAATCGCACTCGTCGTGTCCAAAGGTCAGCCTGGTGAGTCCTACAACATTGGTGGTGGTCTTGAATTGAGCAATAAGGAACTCACCGAAAGAGTACTTGTTGCAATGGGTGTTGATTGGTCAATGGTCACACCGGTTGAAGACCGCAAAGGCCACGATCGCCGCTACTCGGTTGACGACTCCAAGTTGCGAGCAATGAGTTACGAACCGCAGCACAAGTTCAAGGACGGCCTAGCCGAAACTGTTGTCTGGTACCAAAACAATGAAGCCTGGTGGCGTCCCCTGCAAGCCAAGGCAGCGATTAAGTAGACGCAATGAAAATCCTGATTACCGGCAGCAACGGCCAACTCGGTACCGAGTTGGTCTCTCGATACCTTGGTCGCCCGCAAGACGAATTATTCGTTGGTGACCTCCCCGACCTTGACATTACTTCCGAGGAATCTGTTGCATTAATTTTTGCCAATATCGCGCCCGAGTTGGTTATTAACTGTGCTGCATGGACCGCAGTTGACTCAGCCGAAGAAAAGGAACGCGAAGCTTTCGCCGTTAATGCCGCAGGTCCTGCACTCCTTGCTCAACATTGCGTACGGATTGGCGCTCGCCTGGTGCACCTGTCGACCGACTACGTGTTTTCAGGTGATGCGCACGAGCCTTATGCGGAGAGCGCCCACGCCGAGCCGGTAACCGCGTACGGGCGCACCAAACTTGCCGGTGAAAATTACGTGCGAGAAATTCTGCCTGAGAATCACGTAATTATTCGCACCGCTTGGCTCTACAGCCCAACCGGACACAATTTTGTTAAGACGATCATGCGAGCACAACGTGAGCGCGACACCTTAAGTGTCGTCACCGATCAGATTGGTCAGCCAACTTCAGCGTCGGATCTCGCCGACCAGATCGTCGCCTTACTTGATTCTTACTCGGGTTCGGGAACTTTTCACGGCACCAACAGTGGTGTTACTTCCTGGTTTGAATTTGCCCGTGCAATCATGTTCGAGATTGGTGAAGACCCCGAGCGAGTACTACCAACGGATTCGTCCAGCTACGTGCAACTTGCTCCACGTCCCGCGTATTCGGTTTTGGGCCACGAAGCTTGGGCATCAGTTGGCATGGAGCCGATGCGCGACTGGCGGACCGCACTGCAAGATGCAATCCCAGAAATCATGCAAGCCAGCGATTAATCCAAACGGAAATTTTTCCTTCGGTCCTCTTATCTACCTCACCAATTTCACGAAGGAGTCTTTGCCGTGAAATTGACTGCAATTGTTCAGTCATAGCGTAACTGTCTGATTTCAGCGAAAAGTTCCCGGTAATCCTCACGTGATTTGGCCAATTTCGGTTTACCGAAGTGCAAGGCACAATTAAGACCATTTCCGAAACAAGTTCGTTGAAATTTTGAGACGAGATGACAATCAGAGGTCGAAGGCCTTCTTGTTCGCGCCCGACTTTGCTTCCAAGGTCGCCCCACCAAATACTCCACGGCTTGACTGGGCGGCTGTTCACTTGCCCTCGGGTGCTTCCTGAGCGATGAGTGCCCGCCACTCATCAACGTATTCACCTTCATATTCTGCGAGACCATCACCTGCGAGGCCATCAAGCATGTCGATTTCTGCGTTGTATTCGGCTCGTTCGGCAACGGTCATTGAGCCCATTTTGCGTTTCACTTCTGCCATGAGCGCCCGCTCCAGGTGTTCTTCGAGGAGTGCCTCAATCACGCTGCCAGCGGTAGTGCCACGCTCGGCTGCGATTTCATTGATGTGATCTCGCAGTGATTGTTCTACTCGGATTGTCGTCATGGTCATAGTCCGAATCTATCATTGATATACGTTTCTGTATATGTCAAAGGCTACAGTTCGATTGAATTGAGAATCTGGGCGACGCCGACACCGGGCTCAGGTCCCGTCATGAGATCCGCATGGGCTGCAACTTTTGGTGCGGCACCGCCCATGGCAACCCCCAGTCCAGCCCACTCCAACATCTCAATGTCATTCCACGAGTCACCGATCGCAATTGTCTTTGCCGGATCGATCTTCCGACGCGCACATACTTCCTCGAGCATGTTGGCTTTGTTCACACCCTTGGGGGCAATATCCATCCAAGCGGTATCGGCAACCCCAAAGACAACGGAGTGAAAGCCAAGTTCCTTGGCCACTTGGCCAAAACTGCGAGTAGTTGCTGATTCACTGCGTACGACCAAGCGCACGACCGGTTCAGTCGTGAGTTCAGCCAGATCAACTTGGCGAATGTTTATTCCGAGGGCTCCCGTGTCGAATAAGTGGGTGGTAAAAAAGTCACCATGTGAATTTTCAACGGCAAAGACTGCATCAGGTACCAGTTCGGAGAGTCGTTCGAGTGCTTGACTCGCATCAAATGTGATGGCTTCCATGATTTTACTAGTTTCTACCATGGCCAAAATCCCGCCATTACTGCAGACAACTAAGTCTTCAATCCCAGCCGCTTTCGCTACGGGAAATGTGGTGCTCACCGAGCGACCCGTTGCAAGGGTGACTTTGATGCCGGCTTCCGTTATGCGTTTGATTGCGTCAACGGCGATTCCGGGAAGGCTGCCCATGTGTTGAACGAGCGTGTCGTCAATGTCGAGAGCAATAAGTTCTGGCCGCCAATCAATCGGCAGTGGTTCTCCGGCCATGTGCATCGGGATTTGCCGTGCGGTTTTTCTCGCGCTCATGACAGCACTGTCTTTCCACCGAGGAATGGTTGCAGTGCTTTAGGCACGGTCACGGTTCCGTCAGCTTGTTGGTGGTTTTCCAGGATCGCAACAATGATGCGTGGCATTGCGCACAACGTGCCATTCAAGGTTGCCAGTGGTTTTGTGCCTTCTGAATCGCGCATTCGGATCTTCAACCGCCGAGCTTGATACTCCGTTGTATTAGAGGTCGATGTCACTTCGCGGTAGGTACCCTGGGTTGGAATCCAAGCTTCGATGTCAAACTTGCGAGCCGCACTTGAACCGAGGTCACCAGAAGCAACGTCAATTACCCGGTAGGGAATCTCGAGTGCATCAAGGAAATCCTTCTCCCATTGCAGTAGGCGTTCGTGTTCTGCTTCGGCGTCTGCTGGATCGCAGTAGACGAACATTTCTACTTTGTCGAACTGGTGAACGCGAATAATTCCCATTGTGTCTTTGCCGTAGGAACCTGCTTCTCGGCGGAAACACGTTGACCAGCCGGCATAACGCAACGGTAGGTCAGCAGCAGGAATAATTTCATCAGAGTGATACGCAGCCAACGGAACTTCAGAGGTGCCCACCAAGTACATGTCGTCGGATTCAACCCGATACACATTCTCTTGCGCCTGACCCAAGAAACCGGTGCCCTCCATTGCTGCCGGCAGTACTAGTGCAGGGGTAATCATGGGAATGAATCCGTTGGCAGTTGCCTGCGCCATCGCGAGATTGAGCAACGCAAATTCAAGGAGCGCGCCTTGTCCGGTGAGAAAGTAGAAGCGTGAACCGGAAACTTTTGCTCCACGATCAACATCAATTGCTTTAAGGGCCTCGCCGATTTCCAGGTGTGTCTTCGCCACGAATCCTTCGGCTGCAAAATCGCGTGGGGTTCCAACTGTTTCGAGAAGTTCAAATTTCTCTTCGCCACCGACCGGTGAGCGCGAATCAACAATATTGGACAGTGCACCAGCGATTGCGGTAAGTCTCTCATTCAGAGTTGATGCGCTTTCATCGGCAATCTTCACTCGTGCGGCTAAATCGGTTGCCTTTGCCATCACGGCATCTACCTGTGCGGTTAACTCGGGTGTTGGGTTTTTCTTGAGTTGACCCTGAAGCGGACCAATCTCCTTACCGAGAATCTTTTGCTCATTACGCAATGCATCAAAGGCCTGCTGCGCTTCGCGTGCAGCAATATCGGCTGCGAGCCACTGGTCCACCAGGCCCCCGTCCTCACCACGCTTAATCTGGGATTCGCGTACGAGCTCGGGATTTGTGCGCAAGATATTGGGATCAATCACGCAACTATTCTACTTTTTACTCATTTAGTTGAATTTATCGCGCTCCCGGTATACATTTCCCTTGGTTATCACGTTGTTCCCGGATTCGTCTGGGGAGATTGATAAAAGTACGCCCCGGATTGGCGCTGGAAGTGTCAGTGTCCCGGGGCCTCTGCGTTTCTTGATGCGCAATGTGGGCTCGTTTGTCATCTCAGAGGGCCACTCATTTTTCCTGTTGACAGAGTGGCTAAGGCGGGTATATCTTTTAATCGGTTATCAAGTTGTGCCTGGATTCGTCTGGGAGATTGATAAAAGTACGCCCCGGATTGGCGCTGGAAGTGTCAGTGTCCCGGGGCCTCTGCGTTTTCTGGGGGTTTCACAGGGGCTAAATCCGCACCCTCTCAATTTCACGAATCCGATGCGAAATATGTGCGAAGTATTCATTCTTTCTCGGGTGGCAAAGGGCGTCCGTCCGCGCGCTAGCCAGCAGGTCGGCCAGCCAAAGAATTTCCTCGTCTTTCGTTGCATGAACGAGCTCGAATTCTTGTTGGAGCAAGTGCTTGGATCGCAGGCTTGTCAGCGTGGCGGTATCGTGCCGGTCGAGGCCGTAGTTAACTTTGTCGACGTGCTCATCACGGTTGATATTCCGTGACTCGATTGTCACTTTGCTGACCTCTTGCTTCCGGACTAAATCGAGGAGTGCGACCCGCAGCAGTTTGTCACGCACATGCCGTTCAGTCCGCTCATTGGGATGTGAGGTTTCGAATATGAAGCCATCCCAATCTGTGAATCCTGATGCAGCTTCTAATGCGTGAAGCCGTTTTGAGTGCGTCATCTCGGAGTAGTGAACGGGACCGTGAAGGTCATCCCTCAGGGCTCGTAGATCTCGCCTGAGATTGCTCAAGTCCACGTCAAGCAGCGTTACGGCCGCGATTACGTAGTGCCGTTCTTCTTGGGGTCGCAGTGTCCGAAAATCGCGGATTGGTTTCACTGACTCATCAATGTAGGCGTGAGTTTCCGTGTTCATGAGTTCACGTGTTCATCTGGGTAGTCGCGCTGACATTGACCCACGTTAGCCGGAATTAACGAGTCGCGGATTTTGTTATCCACAGGTTCATCGTGAGTATCAACGGTTTTACCGTAACGAAATGGGGACGGTATCCCCGCGGGAATTACACAATAGCGGTGGTTACGTGCTTGATTCGGTGGCCGGAAACAAGTGAGACCGTGACTGTTACCCGCGACGGTAAACCGGTGGCTGAACTTCGGCCGCTTATTGGTCCTGGGTTAAGCGCGCAAGCACTCCTGGATCGCTGGAAGAATGTGCCGGCAATTGACGGTAACGCTTTGCGCGCTGATATCGCTAAAGTGCTGGACCTGGATCTGTGAGCCCGGGGCCGCTGATGGTCACGCGGTCGTGGTGGTTGCGAGCCAGCATTGATGTCAATGATCTTTGACATAAATGACGAGCACACGTAGAATCTCCACATGGACCTCACGGAACTTGGAGCGACAATTCGGCGCACCCGCGTGGAGAGTGGCATAAGTCAGCTGGATCTCGCCCGCATGAGCAAACTTTCTCGAGCGACGGTTAATTACGCCGAACAAGGAAGTGTTGCAATTGGCGCTGATGCACTCTTACGTATTCTTCACATTCTTGGCCTGTCCATCGATGGTCCACGTACTTCCCAGGGAAGTAGTGCCGTCACTTTGTTAGCCGCAACCGCGAGTGTCAGCTTCCGAGACGATATATCCACCGAGGAAGTCGAGCGAGTGCTCATCAGCGGGCACGTCGAAGAACAATGGCTTGCACACATCGCCACGATCATCGACGAGACCTCTAATGCGATGCTCCTACGAGCGGTGCGTGAGATCGCCATGCGGACTGGAGTTTCATCGTCGATTATCTGGCGTAATCTCAAGTGCCTTGGCGCCGAACTAACGAGCCCCCACGAACGTTGGCACCATGCCGGTTGACGCCGCTTGGGAAACCTTGTTGAGCCACGCGCTCACGTTGATCGATGATGCGGCAGAGGTGCTTGGAGCGCCCATCGATTGGTCATTCGGCGGCGGCACAGTCTTGATGTTGCGCTTGAATCATCGACGCAGTAAAGATGTTGATATTTTCATCGCCGACCATCAGCTCCTTGGCTTGTTCAACCCACGCTTGAGTGACAAGGCTGAAGCACTCACGCATGATTATGACGAGAGCGCCGGACACATAAAACTCTTTTTTCCTCAAGGTGAGATCGACTTCGTTGTGGGAACCACGCTCACAGAGAACCCATTCGAGACGGCAAACATTTTGTCTCGACCTATTCAACTCGAGCGGTCATGTGAAATCATCGCTAAAAAGATGTGGCACCGCGGTAACCGCGCAACAGCGCGTGACCTTTTCGATTTCGCGGCGGTCTTTCAGACTGATCCTGACGCCATCGATGAAGCACGCCCTTTCCTACAGCGGAATGCTTATGAGTTCCTTACCCAAATTAGCGCGAGACAAAAAGTGCTCCAAAGCGAATTTAACGCTATTGATGTTGTGGACTTTAAATTGACTTTCTCGGAATGTGTTGAAATCGCTGTAACTGTTCTTAGCCCCCTCAGCAAGTAGCACCAGCAACAACAGGGTGGCACTTTTTCAACACCAGTAAGCCGGAGCACCGAAGATTTAGGGCGTCGCCCAGGCCGCTTGGAGATTCGACGAGCAAATCTACTTTTCGCCGATCTAATTGAATTTATTGCGCTCCCGGAATACATTGAACGCAGTTATCATGTTGTTCCCGGCTTCGTCTGGGGAGACTGATGAAAGTACGCTACTGATTGGCGCTGGATCAGTGTCCCGGTGCCTCTGCGTTTCTTGATGCGCAATGTGGGCCCGTTTGTCATCTCAGAGGGCCACTCATTTTTCCTGTTGACATGGTGGATAGTTACGGTGTACCTTCATATCAGTTATCACGTTGTTCCCGGATTCGTCTGGGGAGATTGGTAAAAGTACGCCCCGGATTGGCGCTGGATCAGTGTCCCGGGGCCTCTGCGTTTTCTGGGGTTCTCACAGTGGCTAAATCCGCACCCTCTCAATTTCGCGAACCCGATGCGAAATATGCGCGAAGTACTCATTCTTTCTCGGGTGGCAAAGGGCGTCCGTCCGCGAACTAGCCAACAGGTCGGCCGGCCAAAGAATTTCCTCCTCTTTCGTCGCATGCACGAGAACGAGTTCTTGCTTGAGGATTTGCTTTGATCGCAGGCTTGTCAGTGTGGCGGTGTCGCGCCGATCTAGGCCGTAGTGAACCCCGTCAATCTGCTCATCAAGATTGATATTCCTTGACTCGATTATTACTTTGCTGACCCCTCGCTCTTGAGCCAGATCTGGGAATACAACTTTGAGAAGTTTGTCACGGGTATGCCGTTCGGATCTCGTATTAGGATTCCAAGTCTCAACTATGAACCCTTCCCAATCTGTGAATTCAGATACGACTTCTAACGCATGAAGCCGCTTAGATCTATTCAACTCTGAATAGTGAACGGGCACCTGAATCTGATTTCTCAAAGCCTGTAACTCGCTTCTTAGGTTCTGAGCGTCGGATTGGAAAACCGTGATGGCCGCGATTACGTAATGCCGTTCTTCTCGGGGTCGCAGTGTCCGAAAATCGCGCATTGGCTTCACTGACTCATCAATGTATGCGTGAATTTCCGTGTTCATCTGGGTAGCCGCGCTGACATTGACCCAAGTTAGCCGGAATTAACGAGTCGCAGATTTTGTTATCCACAGGCTCATCGGGTGTATCACCGGTGATACAGTGATGAAATGGGAACGGTTTCTGTGCGGGAATTACGCAATAGCGGTGGGCATGTGCTTGATTCTGTTGAAAGAGGCGAAACCGTGATTGTTACCCGCGACGGCAAACCAGTGGCAGAACTTCGGCCGCTTTCTGGTCCTGGGTTAAGTGCGCAAGCACTCCTGGATCGCTGGAAGAATGTGCCCGCCATTGACGGTACGGCTTTGCGCGCTGATATCGCCGAAGTGTTGGATCTGGATCTATGAGCCCGAGTGGGAAGGTTCCAGTCGTTATGGGATTGCTGGATACCAGTGTTGTTATTGACTTGCACTCGATCACCAATGCGCAATCCCTCCCACCGGAACCTCGAATTAGCGCAATCACTTTGGCTGAACTCAGCGTCGGTCCGCTTGTTGCTAAATCGCAGGCTGAACAAATAAAGCGTCAGGGGGTGCTTCAACAGGCTGAAGCAAGTTTTGATCCACTTCCCTTTGATGAAAACAGCGCACGCGCATTTGGATCTGTCGCAGCACAGTTGCGCTCTGGTGGCAGTAAGTCAAAAGCCAGAGCATTCGATGCACTGATCGCAGCAACCGCCCGTGCGAACGGGTTGCCCCTTTACACGCGCAATGTCGCTGACTTCGCAGACATTGCGGGTCTCGAGGTTGTGGAAGTTCGCGAAGACTCATAAGCAGTGTGGGTGCAAGTTGTTCACTTTGCCTCACTCGTCTAACGGACCTGCAGCACGATCTTTCCGGTTGCTTCGCCGGCTTCGAGGAGTTTCTGCGCGTCACCGGCTTTCTCAATAGGCATTACCCGGTCGATAACCTGCTTGATCGTGCCGTCGGTGATCCAGGGCCAGACGATTTTTTCAACCTCATGACAGATCTTGGACTTTTCCGACTCTGGGCGTCCACGAAGTGAGGTTGCTGAGATTGTTGCGTTCTTGCGCAGTAGTTGATCGATCTGGAAATCGACTTTGGTGCCGCCCTGCATGCCGATGATTGCGAGATGTCCATTGCGTTTGAGAGCTTCAACGTTTTTGGAGAGGTAGCTCGCGCCCATGTTGTCCAAGATGTTGTCAGCGCCACCCCAGGTCTCGCGGATTACTTCAACGAAGTCTTGTTCTTTGTAGTTGATTAAAATGTCAGATCCAAGGGATGCACAGGTATTGAGTTTTTCTTGGCTGCCGGCGGTGACCGCAACTTTGGCGCCGAGTGCTTTTGCTACTTGAATTGCAAATGTTCCAATTCCTGAACCACCTCCGTGAATCAGCATTGTGCTTCCTTCACGCAACTGCAGAACCTTTGTGAGGTTGCTCCAAACAGTGCAGGCAACTTCAGGTAGGGCTCCGGCATCAAGGACGCTGACCCCTTCGGGAACGCTCATGACCTGACCGAGGGGAACGGCCACTTTTTGGGCGTAGCCGCCACCATTAAGTAGTGCGGTAACACGTTCACCGATTCGGTCCATGGTGAGTGCTGCACCGACGGAGACGATTGTGCCGGAGCATTCAAGTCCAAGAATGTCGGTTGCGCCGGGGGGAGGTGGGTAGTTGCCTTCGCGCTGCAACAGATCTGCTCGGTTCACGGCGGTTGCGGTGATGTCAATAATCACTTCACCGGGTTCAGGTTGGGGATCTGCAACCTTGGTCCACTCGAGAGTTTCGGGACCACCAAAATCCTTTTGGTTAATAGCAAACATGACTAAGCCTCTTTTCGATTGTATTTAATGACAACCATTCGGTCGCCTTGCTCAAGGAAACGAATACTTTCAGTGTAGAAGCGGTGCGTGATTCCATTACGAATCACAGCTAGAACAATCTGGCCTTTTTCGTTGAGGTCCCCAGGTGACATGCTGAGTTCATCCTTGGTCACGGCGCGCTCGGTGACTTCAAGTCCACGGGAGGAATCCAGGAGGTCTTCCATTAGTGCACCAGCTTCGGAACTAATTACCGAGAGACCCATGAGCCGTCCAGCAGATTCAGCAGTTGGAATAACACTGTTTGCTCCCGATTGGCGCATCACGTCGGCGTTTTGCGTTTCACGAACCGCAGCAATAATTTTGGCGTTTGGTGGCGCGAGTCTGCGAGCGGTAAGAGTTACCAGCACCGAGGTGTCATCCTCGTTGGTGGCAACAATTATTTGACCGGAACGTTCAATTGAAACATCTTTAAGTACTTCTTCTTGGCGACCGTCGCCAACGAAAGCGACGAGTCCATCGCGCGTTGCGAGATCACATGATTCGCGGTCGGGTGAAACGACAACAATCGTGTTGGCGTTGTAACCGGCGTCGAGGAGTGCCTTGGCGGCGCTACGACCTTTGACTCCGTATCCAATGATGATGGTGTGGTTTTCCACTTTCTTCCTCCATTGCCGGGAGCGGATTTCACTTCGAGTTTTTTTGGTCAGGATTTCGATTGTGGTACCGATGAGCACGATTAAGAAGAGGAAGCGAAGCGGTGTGATGACCAAGACGTTAACGATCCTCGAGGACTCACAGACCGGAACAATGTCACCGTACCCGGTTGTCGAAAGACTCACGGTTGCGTAATAAAAAGCATCAACCAAAGTGAGCTCACCGGTGACACCTCGGTCTGCATAACAATTGCGTTCGACGTAAACGATCAGAGCCGTAATGACGAGGGCCAAAACTGCAATACCGATACGCAGGCTGACGTTCTGAATAGGGCTGATTTTGCTGCCCCGAAAGAGCAGAGAGCGAACCGATTCACTCGAATTGTCATCGTCGATTTCGTCACGCGTATGCCGATAGTTTCGACCTTTAGTGTCATCCATGGCAGTTGCCTTCGATTCGCACGCTCTCAATCATGCCAGTCAGTTACTTTTTTAGGACCAATAGCCACTTGTCGCGGGTAAGAACACCAACATTTGATCCTGTTAGAGCGAGCGCGGATGGGCGGCGTGGTTGCGCTGAGTCGAGTCGTTCGTGCTCCCGATCCGCGCGCTCTTAGTACATAATTTTTTATCGATGACCCTTCGGCCCACTCATTCGCCGATGAATCCCGACCTTTGTTTTTTCTGCCGTTTGATCGGTCCCTGTATTGGACGGATCCCCCTGATTGGATCGGTCGGATCCCTCATGGATGTCAAATGTCAGACCCCTGTTATAGGTTCAGGATATGGAATTCGAGGGAGATCACGGCACTGATCACGGTGCTGATCACGGTGCTGATCACGGTGCTGATGTGCGTGTGTTTGATGGTTTGGGTTTTGATCCTTTCACGGATGCACCGAGTGTGCTTTTGGACCGGGTGTGTGATCTGG
>JBDNFH010000194.1:0-3555 GCA_041689915.1 Candidatus Nanopelagicales bacterium
CTAGCAAAACATCAAGGACGCAACGCTTTCGGGTTCCGCAACCCAGTCAACCAACGCCGACGTATACGGTGGTCCTGTACCCGCCAGCACCGGCGGGCCTCAGCCGTGAAAAGCACATTGCCCGGTTAAGTCTGAAGAGCCCCTTAAGTCTGCAAGAATGTACTCCAGAAGTTCACGACCATGATCAGATGCGGTCACAATGTCAGCGCTGTGTAAGTCAACGCTGTTGAAAGCCTGTAATCGCAACACATCGCCATGTCGAAGTTGATTTGGAAAGATTCCCGCGAATGAGAACGCCAACTTATTGCCCTGCTCGTTGAGGACCTTTTCGGTTTCCGGCAGGTCTAGTGGCAGATCAAGATAGACCGCATCACGTTGATCATTTGCCATCAATGTGATGCGCGCCCGTTCAACTGCCACCGCAAAATCGAGACCTGGTTCGGTGACATGGATGATCGCTGAGTTGTGGTCGCTTTTTTCTTCAATGCTGAAGAGTGTTTCACCGGGAAGCGTTACTTCGATTGGTGTTTGTGCAATGACTGCATGTAAACCGGATGCATTGAGAATCTTTTGAATCATGTCCTGATACTTTGTCGGGACGTACATATCTCTGAACTCACCATGATTGAGTTTTAGGTAAAACAAGACAACTGACTGGCGGTATTCATTCGGATTTACCGCAGCATTGTTGTGCACGGTGTCGGGAATCCAACCGAGCAGGATTCCGGTTTCGTGGGCACCCAGTACGATATTTGCTTTCTGACTGTACGGGTGCGCGGCGGTCGCTTCACTGAAAATTCCCAGGTAGCCCGCTTCAGTTGCCCACTGGGAACCAAATCGTTTGAGTCTTTCGAATAGGTGGTGTCCACGTGCCGCATCGCGCACGACCGCAACACCTGCGTGAACAACTCGCTCAGCGCTCACTTCAACCATGAGCGCCATGTGGCCAAGGATCGTTCCGTCGGCTAGCTGACCGATCGTGCTGCGCAAGGTGTTGTTGCGGATTCGTTCGGCGATTGTGTGGGGCTCGTATACCCATTCGGCGTCATAAGAGTCGCCATACGACTCCCTGACGAGATCAACGAGCACCTGGGATTCATGTGCTTCCAGGAATCGGATTGTGACTTCGGGGTCTTCAGCCATGTGGCAAGTATTGCCAGCAAGCACTTGGAAATGCATAAGGGGCCGCCCACTGGGAGCGACCCCTTATTAAGCAAACGAGTTGTTACTCGGCTGAAACGACGAACGCAACATTGGCGCTGACGCCTGGGTGCACGTCAATCGTTGCCTTGTGCTTGCCAACTGTCTTGATCGCGCCGGCAAGGTGCACCTTGCGCTTGTCAATTGAGATATTGCCGGCAGACTTAACTGCTGCAGCAATATCAGCGGTGGTAATCGAACCAAAGAGCTTGCCGGTCTCGCCAGCTTTAGCGGGAACAACTATCACCATTGATTCAAGTGACTGCTTGATTTCATTAGCGTGGTCGCGATCACGAACCTCGCGCACCGTGCGGGCACGTTTGATTTGGGTGACCTGCTTCTCGCCGCCACGAGTCCAAGAGATTGCGAAGCCACGCGGAAGTAGGAAGTTGCGGCCGAAACCGTCTTTTACTTCAACAATGTCTCCAGCAGTACCGAGACCACTGACTTCCTGAGTGAGGATAAGTTTCATATCAATGCTCCTGTTCTTTACCGCGTTGCCGCTGAGTAGGGAAGAAGTGCCATTTCACGGGCGTTCTTCACAGCCATGGCTACATCGCGTTGGTGCTGGGTGCAGTTACCTGTTACCCGGCGGGCACGAATCTTGCCGCGATCGGAAATGAATTTGCGAAGTAGGTTTACGTCTTTGTAGTCAAGACCCTTTACGTCTTTCTTGCAGAAAGCGCAGGCCTTAGCCTTCACCATCTTGTTCTTGTCCAACATTGGTTGGCGCTTGTTATCGCGTGCCATTGGGTTAACTCCTTGAAATTATGGTTGAAAAGTTATGTGATTATTAGAAGGGTGGTTCGTCAAAGTTTGCAGCCGGCGCATCTGTTGCCCAGGGATCATCAGCAGGAGCTGCAGTACCACCACCGGAACTGAATCCACCGTCAGAACGCTGAACTCGATTGACCTTCGCTGTTGCATAACGCAATGCGGGACCAACATCTTCGACTTCAACTTCCATTACTGTTCGCTTTTCGCCCTCACGGGTTTCATAGGAACGCTGCTTCAACTTGCCCGAAACCATTACGCGAGTTCCCTTCGTGAGTGACTCCGCAACATTCTCGGCGTATTGACGCCACACGCTGCACCGCAAGTAGGTCGGATCCCCGTCTTTCCATTCATTTGTTGTCTTGTCCAAGTAACGTGAATTTGTAGCAACAGTGAATGAAGCAACAGCAGCGCCGCTAGGGGTGAAGCGCAGTTCAGGATCGTTGGTCAAGTTGCCAACAACCGTCACGTTGATATCCCCGGCAGCCATTAGGAAGCCTTCACCGGTACGGACCAGTTAGGTCGAATCACCTTGGTGCGGACAACGGCTTCGTTGAGGGAGAGTTGGCGATCCAGTTCAGTGACTGCTTCCGGGGTCGACATCACCTCAATAACGGCGTAGTAGCCCTCGCTCTTGTGATTGATTTCGTAGGCAAAGCGACGCTTGCCCCAGAAATCTACTTTCTCAACACTGCCACCGTCAGTCTTGATCACATTAAGAAATGTATCGAGACTGGGGGCAATTGTTTTTTCTTCGAGTTCAGAGTCCAGAATGACCATGACTTCGTATTTACGCATGAATTAACCCACCTCCTTCGGACTAAACGGCCACGGCATTTCCGTGACAGGAGGATTAATGCGTGCCCAGACTAACCCCAAGCACGGAAATGTTGCGACGTGGGTCTTATTGGGGCTTTCCGATCTGCTCCAGAGTCAAGTCCGCATGTCTGCCATCGGGCCAGCGGACCGTGATCTCACGGTCAGCCTGCTTCATGTCTTCAAGTACGAGGCCAAAACGCGCCGACCGTTGAGGTTCACTTAAAAGTGCGTTCAACCGGTCATTTCCCCTCACGTTAAAGGATTACCGGCGAGATTCCCAACGACTGCGCTACTCGCGCCTGCACCTTGTCGAAAGTCACGATTTGCGTGCATGAGGCCGCCATAGCGGAGGCGAGATGAAGGCTGTCCAGGGTTTGCAAGTGCGTCTTGGAGGCAATTTCCGCGGCATTTTCAACTATTTCAGGTGTAATGTCCACGATTGCCATGCTTGAAAGATCCCGTTTAAACAGTGCGGCGGCGGTGATGCCTTCGATTGCGCTCACGTACTGACCGATCACCCGGCGCACCTCGATGATTGTGACCGCAGAGGTTGTTGGGTCTGTGAATGATTCCAAAAACGACTTTGCTAATTCGGATTCGGGTTCGCGCACATATCGTTTAGCAAGGGCACTGCTATCAAAGTAGACGCTCAATCGTCTCCACGATCCTCATTAATCAGGTCCCAGGTTGTCACTCCCTCGGGCAACACCCCGAGCACGGCATCAACGGGAGGAAGAGGCCCTCGGCTGGTGGGTTGCCTAA
>JBDNFH010000195.1:0-3927 GCA_041689915.1 Candidatus Nanopelagicales bacterium
GATGAAGGATCAGAGATCAGCGCGTCAATATCAGTCTGACGCAATACCCATTTTGCATCTATATCTTGAGACATTTCACTAACTTCTCTGTCAGTCGCGGAGGAACTGATGACGGCAGGAGCGATTCCAACTCTTAAGGCACCAAGCACAACGGAAAGTAATTGGGGTGAATTTTTTGCGCTTATGCAAATTCGATCGCCAGGAGAAATTCCTTTTGCGAGGAGTGCCTTAGCAACAGTGCGACTCTGACCCTTAATCTCTTTAGATTCAATTACTGTCTGCATGTTTCGATTATCGCATAAGGCTGACTGAGTCTTTACTATTGTTGAAGCGATGGTAGCCAAGTAACCAGTGCGGGAACAAGTGCAACTACGAATACAGTCGCGATCATGACAACAACAAAGGGAATTGACTCTTTTATCGCATTGGCAATTGAGACTTTAGCAATTCCCGCTGCAACGTAAAGCAAGACTCCCAGAGGCGGAGTCACGGTACCAATCAAGAGGGTCATCACGATTACTAATGCGAAATGAATAGGGTCGAATCCCATTTCTTCACCCAGTGGGAAAAGTACCGGAACGGTGATGATCATTGCAGCGATGGTTTCAACAAACATCCCGACAATTAAGAGCAACACAATTACCAGCAACATCACAACGGTCGGATCGTCACTTAAAGTAGTAAGTACCTCAACCATGGCTCTCGGTGTATTTGCGTAAGCCAAAATCCATGCAAAACTTGCAGCCATTGCAACTATCAGCATGAGCACTCCGCTAAGCACTGCCGATCGAACCATCACTCCGACAAAATCGCGGTGACTCAACTCCCTGTAAATTAGTTTCGAGACTAAATATGAATATGCAAGGACAATTACGCCTGCTTCGGTAGCAGTAAAAACTCCGAACAAGATTCCACCAATAATGATGACGGGGATGAAAATACCGAGTATCCCTTGGCGTGCAGCACTAAGAATGTTCTTCAGACTAAGTGTTGTGACCGCTGAAGCTTGTTTCCGACCAATCCACCAAGCCATCAACATAAGCGTCAGGCCAAGAAAAAGCCCTGGAAGAATTCCTGCGATAAATAGGGATCCGACGGAAACACCAGTAATGCCACCATAAATGATCATGAGCAAACTTGGCGGAATAATGGGACCGAGTGTTGCAGACGCGGCCGTAACCGCTGCAGCAAAACCTGGGCGATACCCAGCTCGCTTCATCTCCGGTATGAGCACTCCACCGACTGCTGCCGTGTCAGCAGCGGCTGAACCTGACACGCCGGCGAACAGTACGCTCGACCCGACGTTGACGACTCCAAGTCCTCCGCGCATCCAACCAAAAAAGGACTCAGCCAACTTGATAATCCGGCGTGAAATTCCTCCTGCGGTTAAAAGATCTCCTGCTATCACGAAGAAAGGGATGGCCAGCAGGCTGAAGCTGTTTACGCTTGCAACCGATCTAGTCAGAAATGCGCTAGTGGGAATGTCAAGCAAGATCAGTGCAACAACCGTCGTGACGCCCATGGCATAGGCGATCCTCACACCAGCAAGGACGAGAATCAGGAATGCCAAGAGCAGTATTGGTCCCGTCATGCGACTTCTTCCAAGAGCTCCTCTGGCTCCCCAAGAACCAGCCGTCCAGCGTGGACACTGACTGCTCCGAGCGTTGTCGCCATTAATGAATTAATCAACATCAGTACACCAGAAAATGCAACGACTCCGTACATAACACCCACGGGGAAATAAATCGCCGGCGTTCGCTGTCCTAAATTGTCCAGCGCTTGCGTGTATCCAATCACAATAATTGTCAGGAAAAACACTCCGGCAACCAGTGCTTGGAATGCGTGGATGACCGTTCGAATTATGCCGGTTGCTTTGTTTACAATTCCGTCAACGACGAGGTGTGCTCCAAACCCGCAGGCAAGGGCGGCCGCAAGAAAACTAAACATTACAAAAGAAACGCGTGCAAACTCATCGGCCCAGGTCAGCGAACCTGGGCCCAAAAATCTCAGGAGTACGTTGGCTAGCGTCACCAACACAATTGCGAGCAAAATCAAGACAACCGTCGTGGCTTGCATTCGAATGAATACAAGCCACGACCGCTGAAATAAATTGTCCATAGATGCGGGGTTATCGTCCTAGTTGAGCTTTAATCGCGTCGTACAGATCAGATCCGTTCGCTGCCACAAAGTTCTCATGCACTGGAGCTGTGGCTTCCCGGAAGGCTTCGAGATCAGCCTCATTGACCGTTAACTCAGCAGCCAAAATCTCTGCTGCAGCCGCATTGTCATCTTTCCAACCCTGTCGAGTCGCATCTTGAGCTTCGCTCACCGCGGTTTCAAGCGCAGCGCGATCATCTGCGCACAACTTTTCCAAGAATGCAGGAGCAGCGCCTATCATGATGTGGGTTAAAATGTGACCAGTCTTGGTCTGGTAATCCACAACTTCGTTGAGTTTGAGATCAACCATGCTTCCCAGCGGAAACTCGAACCCATCAATCACGCCGGACTGAAGTGCTGTGTAAAGTTCACCGGCGGGAATCGGGGTAGGAGAGGCGTTCAGTGCTTCGAAGGTCTGAACCCACACTGGTGCTTCAGGTACGCGCATCTTCAGACCAGCCAACTGATCCGGAGTCGTCACGGCCGTGTCGACAAAGAACATGTCCCGAAGACCAACAGCCGACCAATAGAGCGGTTCGATTCCGATGGCTTTAACCTTGGAATTCATCTGGTCACCAACGGAGCTATCCATCACGTCGTTGAATTCATCCATTGTCTCCCATAGGAATGGAAGATCGGTTACGCCTAGTTCGGGGTCGAAGACGGACATCGCTCCTGCATCGACGAGAGCGATATCGACTGCGCCTGAACGTAGGTTTTCAGGCATTTCTGCGAGACCCCCAAGCTGGGCATCTGAAGCTATGTCAATTGTTACGCGGCCTTCTGTTCCATCGCTTATCTGCTGTGCAAGCACTTCAAGACCTCGATGAACGGCAGATGCCGATGAAATGTGGTGTGATGCCTTGGCGTTTACTGAAACACACTCTGCAGCAGCCTCAATTGTGCTTTCACCTGTGGCGCTCGAGGCATCATCAGAATCTGAACTACATGCGGCTAGTCCAAGAGCCACCACGATCGATACAGCCAGACCGGCGCTGGCTTTCTTTGGAATTTTCACAAGTTGGAGTCCTTTCCTCTGGCGTAGGCCTCGTGCTCTGCACCAATTTCTCGTTCCACGGCTCACTTTTCTGGAACCGTTTCCGACAGTATCCCTTGTCTTCCCGATACCGTCAACCCCTTTGGCTATATTTGATACTTAATCTTTATGTTGTTCGTGTGCTGTAACTTACATAAGGAAACTCTCTCCCGAGATCAAGACGCAGCTGTCGAGAGCAATACCAGGACACCCACTGCGACAACAATGGATCCGATCACAACACTCGGTTGAGGCCGCTGCCTGTTTTGTATCCATTCAATAAGGATCACAATGATTGGCGCCGTGGCCCAGAGTGATTGGACCGCTATCACATCACCATCACGCACACCTAAAATGGTGAAAACGTAACCACCCGTCACGAAGAGTGCTCTCACGGTCAAAGGTCCTAGGTCTTTTAGGCGAAGTTCGCGGGGTAAAAAAAGTAAGGTGAAAAACAGACCAGCGATGAGCGTGCGAACAATGTATATCTCGGGGAGGCCAATTCCACGTAAGGACAACATGGCTGAAAACACCGTGACGAGTCCCTCTGATAAGCCCAGAGTTACAAGGATGATCAAAGTTTTGCCTGCGGTTAATCCCTCGAATCCGCGTCTTAAAGGCGTTAGAGCCCCGATCATTACAATCACAGCCCCTACGACAAGTACCGGAGATTCATTGAAGCCCAAGAAAACAGGTGCAGCAATGAGCACGGCCATGGGTGAAACAGCTCTTCC
>JBDNFH010000196.1:0-22586 GCA_041689915.1 Candidatus Nanopelagicales bacterium
CCCATTGCGATGGTCACCGTGAGAAAACCGAGAGCACCTTGACGTACGGGTCCTCGGTTTTCGTCTTTTAGATCACGTATTCGGTCAGCTTCGGGTCAAGCTGGAAACGGAACTCGACCAATTCCTGGATGCGAGAGTCAGCAACAACCCCACATATGACATCGGGAATCCACACCATCGGCTCGTTCCTTGCCTGAGCATGGTCAATGCGGTGAAGTACGGTTATGCGGCCCAAAGAATCCAGTGTGCGCAGGACATCGCGATCCCTCATGTCTTGCTTCGGTGTACGTGACTCGAATGTCACCTCGGACACCGACTGTTTATCTAACTCGACCAACAAGTGTTCCATCGCTTTTGCGCGCATGCGTTCAGGTTTTTCAGTCGGTGCGCCACGGATCACCACGTGATGGTGAAGGCATCGCAGTGCCGCTACGGCGGAAACGATCTCAACCCCGCGCTTGTGGTTGTGATCCTCCCTCCAGTGCAGCTTTGGACTCCCCTTTGGTTTCAAGTCAGCCATCGCGGCGCGGGCAATATCCACATCTGAATCGCGAAATACGGACGCGCTCAGAATGAAGATTCCGGGATCGGTGTTTTTATGGCCGCCGGATTCGTCACCGAATGCAACAAGTCTCACGTTGCGACCCACGCGCGTTCAACTGCGCAGCCCACTGCGAAGCGAGCAACCCCCGACACTTCTGCCAATTCCGCTTGCGTGTAGTCACCGGAGTCGTACAGCTTGACCTTGCGGGCTGGGAGTTCGGCGACGATGTCACGCACAACGACTCCCCGCACAAAAAATCTTTCGGGGAAAAGGCACGAAGAAAAAGGTACTTGCCGGCGAACCGCATGGAGCCCCCGAACCTCAGTAACCATCGACACCCTCGTGAATCAGAAGTTTCGCTTTCACATCAACTCCGTAGCCGTAACCGCCAATTCCATCCCTTGCGACTACTCGGTGACATGGGATCACAATCACAATTTCATTGCGCCCACACGCGGTGCCAACAGCACGTGCGGCCCTGGGATGACCTGAGCGCGCAGCGAGTTCACCATAGGTTTGCGCCGTTCCTGGTGGGATCTCGCGCATGGCCGCGTACACACTGACATTAAATGGTGAAATGGCAGGCAGAACATTTAATCCACTAAATGAATCCAGTACACCGTCGTGATATTGCGCGAATGCTTGATGAATAAGTGAATGCTTCTGGACTGGCCCGACAATATCTCGAGCGTCAAATCGCGCTGAAATTAATTGTTGATTGGTTTCATCAAAAACAAAATAAACAAGACCACCTGGCGTTTTAGCTTTGCCATGCCAGCGTGACATGAACTACTTACCGCTTGCTCAACATGTCTGCAACAAGGAAGGCAAGTTCCAAACTCTGTTCGCGGTTCAGGCGTGGATCACACGCAGTTTCATAGCGCTGGGACAAATCACTCTCAGCAACACCCGCGGTGCCGCCAACACACTCGGTGACGTCGTCGCCGGTGAGCTCAATGTGGATTCCACCAGGGAATGTACCTGCTTCACGGTGAACAGCAAAGTAACCTTCGACTTCAGTGATTACGTCGTCGAACAACCGGGTCTTGTAGCCACTTGCTGACTCGCGAGTATTGCCGTGCATTGGGTCACAGACCCACACAACCGGAATTCCGCTGGCGTCCACCTTGGCAACAATGTCAGGCAACTTCTCGCGAACCAGATCCGCGCCCATGCGGGTGATCAGTGAGAGGCGACCCGGGATGTTATTCGGGTTGAGAATCCGGGCTGCTTCGACAATGTCCTCAGGGGATGCCGTTGGCCCCACTTTCATGCCAATTGGATTAGAAATTGTTGACGCAAAGTGCATGTGTGCACCGTCAAGTTGACGGGTGCGCTCCCCAATCCACAAGAAGTGACCTGAAACGTCATAAGGATTTCCGGTGCGTGAGTCAATCCGGGTCAATGCGCGCTCGTAGTCCATGGAGAGTGCTTCATGCGCAGCGTAGAACTCAACCCGCTGAAATTCGTCCGGGTCGGCGCCACAGGCATGCATGAAAGAAAGTGCGCGGTCAATATCGCGCGCCATTGATTCATAACGTTGCCCAGCAATGGAGTCCCGAACAAAGTCCTGATTCCAGGCGTGCACCTGCCGCAAATCAGCAAAACCACCCATGGTGAACGCGCGTACAAGGTTCAGTGCTGAACCTGACGCGTGGTAGGCCTGCAGGAGTCTTTCTGGATCTGGTCTGCGAGCACCTGCTTCGAACTCAAGTGCGTTGACCGCATCCCCGAGGTACGAAGTCATTTCGATTCCGTCGCGGACTTCAATCGACTTGCTGCGAGGCTTGAAGTATTGTCCGGCAAGGCGTCCCATTTTCACGACGGGCAACGAAGCGCCGTAGGTGAGAATGACCGACATTTGTAGAACTGTTTGCAACCGTGCCCGGATAGAGTCGGCGGTATTTGCTTCAAATGTTTCCGCGCAGTCACCACCGGTGAGAACAAATGCTTCGCCGCGACCTGCTGCGGCTAGTCGCTCAGTGAGTTGATCGCATTCACCGGCAAAAACCAATGGGGGCAGTTTGCGCAGTTTGCGCACTGATTCCTTGAGCGCAGCCGGGTCAGGCCACGGTGGCTGTTGGGCAGCTGCCAAATCCGGCCACTCTACGGTCATGGGGGCCTCCACCCGACCACGAGTCTTCTGCACCTGCGGGGAATTCATGCGCTCAGCGTAGAGGGTTGGCTCAGCCAAAGAACGCGGTGGCTTCGCGGTAGCGCTCAATGGGCACGGTCTTCAGGGTTCCGGTGGCTTGCGCCAATGGAACGCGAACAATGTCGGTGCCGCGGAGCCCCACCATGGTTCCCCATGCTAGATCCTTGACCGAATCAATTGCATTAAGGCCAAATCGGGTTGCCAGCACCCGGTCAAATGCGGTTGGGCTGCCGCCGCGCTGAACGTGGCCCAGAACGGTTGTGCGGGCTTCATGTCCGGTGCGTTCTTCTAGCGCGCCGGCAAGCCACTCACCAATCCCTGAGAGTTTGACGTGACCGAATGCGTCCAGGGTGCCGTCTTTGGTAGTCAGGTCGCCATTCTTTGGTAGAGCTCCTTCCGCTACGCAAATAATCGGGGCATAGTTAGTTTCAAAACGTGAATTAACCCAACCGACCACTTCATCCAAATCAAATGGAACTTCTGGAATCAAAATCGCGTTCGCACCACCTGCCATACCGGAATGCAATGCAATCCAGCCAGCATGACGGCCCATGACTTCGCAGATCAGAATGCGGTGATGTGACTCGGCCGTTGTGTGCAGGCGGTCCATCGCTTCGGTTGCAATAGTGACCGCGGTATCAAAACCAAATGTGTAGTCGGTTCCGCTGAGGTCGTTGTCAATCGTCTTAGGAACACCGACGACTGGGAAACCTAGTTCGGTGAGAGCTGTTGCCACACCCAGTGTGTCTTCGCCACCAATTGCAATGAGTGCGTCGATACCCAGTTCGGCCATGTTCGCTTTAATTCGTTCAACTCCACCGTCAATTTTGATCGGGTTGGTGCGTGAGGAGCCAAGGATCGTGCCACCGCGGGGAAGGAGTCCGCGGACGGCACCAACATTGAGTTCCATGGTGAGGCCTTCAAGTGGGCCTTTCCAACCATCACGAAAACCAACAAATTCGAATCCGTATTCGGCAACGCCGCGTCGCACCACCGCGCGAATCACCGCATTGAGGCCCGGGCAATCTCCGCCACCTGTGAGAACTCCAACGCGCATATGCCAAACCTTTCACCGTTTCGACCCGAATAACCAGATCTTCCTCATGTACTTTTTCATGTAAACGCTATCAGGTGGGGATTCTCAACAACAATTAACTAACGTGCTGATCCCGCTTGCAAGTACTCTCTATTCCGTGCATCCTCTAGATCGAGTACTCACAATTGACGCCGGAACAACCGGGCTCACCGCTCTGCTCGTCTCCCACGACGGACTGATCACGGCCAAGGGCTACCAAGAGTTCCCCCAGCACTTCCCCCATGAGGGTTGGGTCGAACACGATCTGGGTGAAATGTGGAATGCAACCCTCGCGGCAACCAAAATGGCTTTGGCCGCGCACATCGTCGAACACGGCAGTGGGGCCCAGATTCTCGCGGTAGGAATCACCAATCAACGCGAGACCGCCTGTTTTTGGGATCGAGAAACCCTGGGCTCACCCCGGCGGGCAATTGTCTGGCAAGACCGCCGCAGCGCCGCCATATGTCAAAGATTAATCGAAACTGGAATACAACCAAGGGTTCGTGAACTCACTGGACTGCGCCTTGATCCTTATTTCACCGCAACAAAATTGATGTGGGTGAAAGAAAATGATCCCCACACGTGGGCTCAAATTATTTCTGGTCGAGTGGCAATTGGCACGGTCGATTCGTATTTGATCGCTCGCATGACGCGGGGACTGGAACATGTCACCGATCACACGAACGCTTCACGGACTTTGCTCTATGAACTACATTCCGGAACATGGAGTCGCGAATTACTCGAGCTTTTTGACGTACCCGAAGATTCACTGCCCACGATCGTGGCCTCCTACGGACCTATCGCCCACACCGACCCTGACGTATTCCTGGGCATTGACGCACCGATCAGCGGGATTGCCGGAGACCAACAAGCCGCACTCATTGGACATGCGGGATTTACTGCAGGTAAAGCCAAATGCACCTACGGAACCGGTTCATTCCTGTTACTTCACACCGGCGAGAAGATTATTCATTCGACTCACGGCTTGCTCACCACCGTTGCTCTCGCCCACCCAGATCAACTCGCTCACCCAAATAAATTTGGGATAACACGCAGAGACTTCGCACTTGAAGGTTCTATTTTTGTCACGGGTGCCGCAGTTCAGTGGTTGCGTGATGGCCTCGGAATAATTGAGGAGTCCGCAGACATTGAAGAATTGGCAGGTTCAGTTCCCGATTCGGGGGGAGTGATTTTTGTTCCTGCACTTACCGGCCTTGGTGCACCTGATTGGGATCCCCATGCACGCGGTCTCATTATTGGCATTAATCGGGGAACAACTGCAGCCCACATTGCCCGCGCAACACTTGAAGGGATCGCCCTTGAGGTCCGTGATGTTGTTGACTTGATGACCCAGGAGACGGGAGCCGCGCTCCCCTACCTGGCAATCGATGGTGGCGCTTCGTTAAATGATCTGCTGTGCCAGCTGCAAGCCGACATTGCGAACCTGCCTCTCAAGAGATCCGAGCAGGTAGAAACAACCGGGTTGGGTGCCGCATTTCTTGCGGGGCTCGGTGTTGGGTTTTGGAAAGACACCGAAGAAATTTCTCACTTAACGCGAATCTCCGGAGAATTTTCACCGAAGATCAACCGTGAAGACCTCCATGGGCAGTGGCGCGAGGCGGTTGCGCGTTCCCTCAACTGGACAAACTAGAACTGGATTAACTAGAACTGGTCCAACTAGCGCAGCGAACTTGCAGCATCAGCCAACTCACCCCTGGAAATTAGTTCCTTAGCCCGAGTTGCATACATGTCAACGTATTCCTGGCCAGAGAGAGTCATGAGTTCATACATGACTTCATCCGTTACCGAACGCAAAACAAAACGATCATCTTCTAAACCTTCATAGCGACCAAAATTCAATGGCTTACCAATTCGAATTCCAACACGCTTAAGGCGCGGCCGTAACTTTCCTGCGGGCTGAATTTCAAAGGTATTGATCATTGCAACCGGGATAATCGGAACATGGGCTTCAAGGGCCATGCGGGCAAGTCCGGTCTTGCCACGGTAGAGAATTCCGTTGGGTGACCGGGTGCCCTCAGGGTAGATTCCCAAAATATTTCCCGAATTCAACACGCGAAGTGCGGTGTGAATTGCGGCTTCAGACGCTCGACCACCGGAGCGGTCAACGGGCAATTGCCCCACGCCGCGCATGAATAACTTAGTGAGGTACCCCTTAATCCCCTTGCCAGTGAAGTAATCACTTTTGGCCAGATAGGCCATTGGACGTTTTGCTACTAGTGCCAAGTAAAACGAGTCCGAAAAACTCAAATGATTGCTCGCGAGAATTACGCCACCGGAATCAGGAATATTTTCTCGACCCTCAGCCCAGGGCCGAAACAGGACTTTGAGCCATGGTCCGATCAGGAAATGCTTGATGACCCAATACAGCACCTGCTCACCCACCTCTCATTTCCAAACGGTCCATCGAAGCCTAAGGGACATACTGGCATCCAAATTTTGGCGGTCCTTGGGTGCATCACGATCATAGGCGTACGCTCTGGGAAGTACCGGCAGAATGAATGAATCAGGAGATCGCAATGCCATTGGCACCAGGCGCGCAACCGTGGGGCATTGACCCACAAGGCCCAGCTGCACGAATTGGAGTTCTTCTCATTCACGGATTCACCGGTTCCCCTGCCTCAATGACTCCCTGGGGCAAGGCACTGTCCCAACATGGTTGGTCGATCCGGGTGCCGCGCCTTCCCGGTCACGGATCACGCTGGCAGGACATGAACCTGACAACATGGGAAGACTGGTACGCCGAAGCGGAACGTAATTTGCGCGAATTGCAAGCCAACTGCGATCAAGTATTTATTTGCGGGCTCTCAATGGGTGGATCCCTCGCCCTTCGACTCGCGCAGCAACACGGCAATGAAATTTCAGGGATCGTTTTAGTCAACCCGGCCGTGCATTCCGAGCGAGCCGATCGCCACCTGCTGCCGATTGTCTCGAAGTTTCTTAAGGCCTTCCCAGGAATCTCCAACGATATTGCTAAACCCGGGCAAGACGAGGTCGCGTACGCAAAACTGCCGTTGAAGGCCGCCCATTCACTTGCGCAGTTATGGAAAACCATCAAAGGTGACATGACAAAAGTTACCCAACCAGTTTTACTCTTTCGAAGCTTGCAAGATCATGTTGTGGAGGCCTCAAATGCAAAATGGATCCTTAAACATATTTCCAGCACCGACAAAGAAGAAGTACTCCTAGAGAATTCCTTTCATGTGGCAACACTCGATTACGACGCGGAACTCATTGAGACCATAAGTGCCGACTTCATCAAACGTCTCATTAACGCACAATCGGAACTCGCAACATGACAATTACTCCACCGGATCCAGAGGATCCGCAAGAGCCCAAAAAACACAATGCTGCATGGGATGCAATCGTCGCTGATCTCAGCGGTCAAATCGATCTTGGACCGCACTTTCGCAGCGACCCAACTCCGCAGGAACTACTTCCAGAGCGTGATTACATTGACGAATATTTTGACCAGGGATATGAACCTCCCGAACCACCACCACTGCAAGTCCCAACCGACGCAATTGCCCGCTTGGCCTGGGCTGGCGCACTCGGCGGACCAGTAGTCATGATGCTGAGTTACATCCTCAGCCTTGGTCGTGTCATTTCAACAGCAGGACTCATCGCAACCGTGGGTGGCTTCGTATTTCTCATGTCAAAACGAGACAAACATGTTCCACCCGGTGAGGACTACGGTGACGGAGCCGTCGTCTAATTAAGCCGCGAAAACTTCAACCGGGCAAGGTCAGCAGCCCCAGTGCTGATTCCCATGCTCAAAACACTAATAACCACGTGGATACGGACTATGTACTACAAGCGAATAATGGGAAGCCACCGGATCACATCTGTGGGGTGCTCCCCCACACCTTCGCCACGAACCCCGCCTTTGATACCGATACCGCCCAACCTGGACATCAGGGGCGCAATATCGAGTCCGGTGATTTCACGTGGCATCAATTCAGTAATTGATACGGGTGCGCCCATTGAGATCAGCCAACTACCAAGATCACTTGTTGTTTTTTCGCCGTTGTTTTGTTCACTCACGATCTGGGCCACTCACTTTCTTTGGCAACGAAGTCAATCTCAAATTTATTCTTGGAAAGTCGCACAACGCCAGGCTCCATGCGCGAACAGGCTGCTGGAAGTTCCATGAAACTGCGCACACCACCCACATCAATTACTAAGTGATTGCGCATAAGGCCAATTGCCGGATCGGCGTTTCCAACACCTTTCCACTTTACTTGAAAGGCGAATGTCAATGGATCACTTTCCACCAAGACACCAAGGACCTTAAAAACCTTTATCGATTCAAATTTTGATATCCACTTTGCCGAAAGTGATTTGCGCGCTGATGCTGGCCAAGCTCGTTGCAATTGACGCGCATCAAATCGAACTCCGACAAGGGCAAGTTGGGTGAGTGATCTGAACAAGGCTTTGGGGCTTGGCCGGTATTCCAGAAAGTCAATTCTCAGTTGTGCTCCTTGCACCCGAATTCGCGCCTGATCAATCACACTGATTAATTGCAGTAAGTGAATACGCGCTTCGCTTTTTCCTAAACCACACCAAATAGCAAACTCTTCCGAGTCAATTTGAAGCAGAGCAATTCGGATTGAGTCAAGGTCACTTAGCGCTTGGGCCAATTGACGCACCGACTCAAATTCAAATTGCTCCGAGTCAGACAGTAATGAGTACGCGTCACGTGAAAAATTGAGGTCACTCAGTAGCCCTCGTGCCGGATTGAAAAACCCGAACGGCAACATGAGTGATTCAAATAATTGGGCCACTACAGCAGGTGAAGCACCCGAACCAGCCTTTGGTTCGACCCCACAGGTAATGCGAAGGCTAGGCGACACTTCCCGCGCCCGATTCCACACGTGCTTTTAAGCCCTTGAGAGCCGTGTCCACAATTACCTTTTCGGCCTTGCGCTTAAGCATTCCAATCATCGGGATTTTTACATCAACCTGCAGTCGGTAGTGAACCGTTGTGCTGCCATTGCCGTTGTCGGTCAATTCGTATTCGCCATCCATTGCAGTCAGCATTTCCGCTGTGGTCAAAGTCCAGGTAACTTTGCGGTTCCCGTCCCAGTCGTATTCCAACTCGTACGTGTCCTTAATGGGACCAGAAGCTAGCGAAAAACGCGCATCTGCTGGGCGATCGTCATCTTCGTACTTACTCAATACGGTGACTGACGTGATTCCATCACTCCATTGCGGGTATGCGGGAAGGTCTGCAATTACTTCCATGATCTGTGCGGGAGTTGCATGAATGGAAATACTCGATTCGGTCTGTTCAGCCATAGGCCCACGGTACTCCACCATCCACGCCGTGCGCACCTAGATGAAAGATGGTGGACTTAAACGTCAATCTTAAACATCAATGGCGAACGGGACCTTGCGACTATGGAAATGCCCGACATTAATGCACTCGGTCGCCCCTATGCGCAGCCGTGAACGCTGGGGTTGGTGAACGTGACCAAAAAAGTGATACCTAGGTGAATATTTTTCGATGTAACTCGTGATTGCCGCAGAGCCAATCTCGAACCTTCGAGCCACCGTGTCGTAATTGAGTAATGAATTCAGTGGCGGAATATGCGTAAAAAGAATATCAACCGGCCCCATGGCGAAAAGTTTGTCAGAGTAATCCGAAGGTTCCAACTCATAAGGCGTCCGCATGGGACTCTTGAGTCCTCCACCAAGAAAACCCCACTTTTGGCCATTCATCTCGATTGCTTCACCATCAAGTACTCGATGCTCGGGGCGCAGATAAGCAGGCCACAAGGCCGGTACGTCGACATTGCCGTAGGTCAACAATGCTGGCGTAGGAATCGAAGCAAACATCACTTCATACTGCTCGCGTACTTTCTCCTGCAGCACACTCCAGCGTTCCTCTTGCTCGGTTACCCCGATCCCACGCCACGCATGAGCACTGAACTCCCGGGCTTGCTCAAAACGATTGGCCGTTCGAAGGGCGATGTACGTCTTCGCATAGTCCACGCCAAAGAGATCAGCATAAATCCCTTGTTCTGGTTCGTCATAGTCTAAGAAGAGGATCAAATCTCCTAAGCAGACAAATACGTCACAATTTTCGGCGGCCGTTCTTATCGCACCCGAAGCTCCATGTACATCACTCACAATGTTCAGGCGCATTGGCCCACTTCACGCATTGGCGTTCTCCAATGTGTCTTTCAGCGACCAGACAGTGCGCTTCCAGGCAAGTACATGGCGCTCTCGCAACTTGTAAACTTCGCGCTGTTCACGCGCGGAATTCGTCACCGTTCTGGAATGCATCTCACTGCCACTTCGGGTTGGATTAGCCCGTAGGTAGTAGTGCACAATCGTGGCAACTTCCCCAGCATGCGCCGGTTCAATGGATTCAAGCCAAATCTCACTCGACCCGACCAGCGCGCCGGTCACCGTCCACCGTAATCCTTTATCGCCGCGGTCCCCGTACACCTCAAGTTTGAGATCAGGCCACCAGCGAATCCAGGTCGATTGCTCCCGAATTACCGCGATCAGTTCGGTGGCCGATGCATAAATCACGGTATCGTCGGCGATATCGATCATGATGTGATCAAAGTCCGGATTCATGTCTGCTGGCAACTCATGAACATCCCTACTCCTGACATCCCCACTCACGCCCGTCCCCAACTCACCCGCCAAGGGTAACCCGAAATATTTTTCTCGTCTCATGGCACTTTTCACCGAATTCGCGTAGTTTAGTGACAAGGTTCACAGACCAGATGATTCTCGCCACTGAGATTAGAATCCACTGGTCCGAAGAAAGGAAGATCCGTATGCTGACCGAGTTCACCGTCAAGGCAATGGTTCCCGCTCCAACGAGCGGAAACCTCACCGATCACGTGCTGCAGAACGCAAAAAGCGATCCCACCAAAGTAGTTTTCTCCATCCCTCGCGGGGATGCGTGGGTGGGAGTAACCACCTCAGAGTTCCTTGAACAGGTTAAGGGCGTTGCCAAAGGCATCATTGCCAGTGGGATTGCGGCGGGTGATCGCATAGCTGTCATGTCTCGAACGCGGTACGAGTGGACTTTGGTCGACTACGCAATTTGGTACGCCGGGTGCATCAGCGCGCCGATCTATGAAACTTCCTCCGCCGAGCAGGTCCAATGGATCCTCACCGACTCAGGCGCGGTCGCGCTTTTCTGCGAGCGAAGTGCGAACAAAGCCGTCTACGACGAAGTGGCGGTTGACACACCCGACGTCACCCGTGCCTGGGTCTTTGAAGACAAATGCATTGATGCATTGATCGCTGAAGGTGTCAATGTCAGCGACGAGGAACTTGAAGCTCGACGCATCACGCTAATACCAGACTCCACTGCCACAATCATTTACACATCAGGCACAACCGGTCGACCCAAGGGTTGCATGTTGACCCACAAGAACTTCATGTTTGAAGTCGACAACATCGTGGAAGGGCTCCCCGACGTTTTCCTTGGAGTGAACTCATCCACACTTCTCTTCTTGCCAATTGCTCACGTCTTTGGTCGCACGGTCCAACTCGGATGCGTACGCGCCCAGGTTCGCCTGGGGCACGCCCCCGACGTGAAAGAGCTCCTACCCCTATTGGGTTCCTTCCAGCCGACATTCATTCTCTCGGTTCCCCGAGTGTTTGAAAAAATCTTCAACTCCTCTCAACAAAAAGCAATTGCTGGCGGAAAAGGAAATATTTTCGACACCGCCACCAAGGTCGCAATTCACTACAGCGAGTCCCTCGACGAAGGTGGGCCCGGCTTGGGGCTCAAACTCAAGCATGCACTTTTTGATCGACTCGTTTACGGAAAGATCCGCACGGCTATGGGTGGAAAAATCGAGTGGGCACTTTCCGGTGGTGCACCTTTAGGTTCACGACTGGGTCACTTCTTCCGCGGAATCGGTGTCACAATCCTTGAAGGTTACGGACTCACCGAGACGGCCGCCGCAAGTACGGTCAATCGACCCAATGCAATCAGTATTGGCACTGTGGGACAACCATTCCCTGGATCAAGTGCTCGAATCGCAGCCGACGGTGAAGTCATGCTCAAGGGTGATCACATCTTTGCTGGGTATTGGAATAATCCAACCGCTACCGCCGAAGCAATTGAGCCTGATGGCTGGTTCCACACTGGTGACATTGGCGAAATCGACGATCGCGGCTTTGTCCGCATTACCGGGCGCAAAAAGGAACTGATCGTCACCGCCGCTGGCAAGAATGTTGCCCCGGCCGTGCTTGAGGACCGCCTGCGCGCCCACTTCCTCGTTGGCCAGTGCATGGTAATTGGCGACGCCCAACCCTTCATTGGAGCGCTGATCACCCTCGACCCTGAAGCAATTCCCGTCTGGCTAGCTCAACAGGGTTTGAGTGCCTCCACCCCCATCTCTGAGCTCGTGAACAATGCGGTGCTTCAGAGCGAAGTCCAAGAAGCTGTTGACCGCGCGAATAAGGCTGTATCTCATGCCGAAGCGATCAAGAAGTTCACCATTTTGGAAACTGACTGGACCGAAGAGGGTGGGCAAATGACTCCATCGCTCAAGCTCAAGCGCAATATTGTGTTGAAAGAGCATGAAGCAGATATCGCAAAGATTTACGCTTAACCGAGGAGGTTAATCACTCACGGTTTAGCGGTATTAGCCGATTACTCGGCCGATACCGCTAAACCGTGAGTTGTACCAAGGGCCCATCACATCCGAGATGAGTACACCGCTACTTGGATTAGCCGCATGAACCATTTTGCCGTTTCCAATATACAAACCAACGTGGTGCGCACCACTACCGAAGTAGAAGACCAAGTCCCCTGGCTGCGCCTGGCTTAGCGGAACCCTGCGGGTTGTTGAGAACTGCGTGCGACTGTATTGAACCAGTGAAACCCCGGCTTGACGCCAGGCCGACTTCGTCAGTCCTGAGCAGTCAAATGAACTAGGTCCGCTGGCACCGGCGACATAGCGATTACCAACCTGGGAAAGTGCATACTGAACCACCTTGGCAACTCGACCACTACCCGTGAAGCCCCCACCTGACGAACCACTGCCGGATGAACCGGTACCGGAGCTAATTGCAGCTGAGGCAGCGCGCGCAGCAGATAGTGCGGTCGCCCGCTCTCTGGCGGCCAGGGCGGCAATGCGACGTCGTTCGCTGGCCTCAAGATTCGATAAAATTGCCCGTGCATCGCGATAGCGATTATTTGCCTCGGACTTTGAGACACCCATTTCTGAACGAACCTTCTTGGCCGCGGTCTCTTTGTCTTGCATTGCTGCTTCCGTCTGGGCTAAGCGCAGGCGTGTTGTCTGACTGCTGCGGATTGCCGAGGCTTGTCCCTTTTGAACCTGGTCAAGTGCTGCCGCCTGCGAGAGGAACTGATTCGGATCCTCAGCGAGAAGTACTTGCAGGGATGTGTCGATTCCACCGGATGTATAGGTGGCGCGGGCTAGGTCGTCGACCGAACCCATGATTTGGTTGAGTTCCTTGCGTTCGCGTTTAGCCTTGGCTTTAAGTGTGTCGAGTTGTTTCTGAATTCCACCAAGTCGATTACGAGCGTCGTTATAGCGTTCATTGGCCGCTTCAGCTTTCCCTTGTAAATCCATGACCTGCATGCGAACCTGCTGCAAATTTGGTGCGGCCTGCGCCGGAGCGACTACAAATCCCGGTACCAACAGAGCCGCGATCGCTATGGCGATGCCGCCGACGCGAAATACTTTCTGCTGCACAAGCTCTCCTGCCAGATCAACTCAATACTGCCTTGCTGAGTCCTCAGACGCCCCGAAGACACTACTCCGTTCCCAAAAAGGTAACAGATTGATGACGATCCGGCCTGCGTGACCCCAAATTTAACTAGAACAAATGTCTAGCCTGCTTTGGATTTCGGCGGCACCAGCCGCAGTGGTGGCACCAAGCCAGATTGGGCCAACACCGCCAGGGCCGCCACGTGATCGTCTGCCACCTCCGGCGCTCGTAAGAATTCCGGTTCCCCTAAAAGCACCGTCACCACGCAATCGCCACAGGCTGGACCCGCCACCGCACATGTACCGCAATCAATAATCATGCCCACAGGTTAAGTGACCCCTCTGACATTGAAGCAATCTTGGAGTTAAACTCCGCCGTCCCCCGCAGACTCTTGTGAGGGGCCACCAAATTCGGGGCGAAAAACAATTTCAATCCGGTCTCCGGATCCACACCAGCGGCAGGAAACTGCCAGCACTTGATCCGCTACAACTTCCCGCTCTTCCACGGTGACCTCACCGGCCATATCCGCATGCCAGAACTCCTTGACGGTAGACGCTCGGGTCACGTCAAAGCGCGTGAGATTGCCACAGTGGGCACAACGGAATCGGGATTTCAGATCAGGCAAGGCAAAATTGGGAGAATCAGTCATGGGACAACGCTATCCCCTGCACGTTAAACGCATGTTTCGACGCAAGCAGTCATCCTTGTCAGGGCTTAGCGTTAGTTTGTGAACGTGATCATTCCACCCAGTGCCTTGGCAGCCACCCAATTGTCACTCTCGGACCTGGGCACACAGTTGGCGGACATTGTTTTCGTTGTGGTGGACCTTGAAACCACCGGTGGGGCGGCCGTTGACGCTGGAATCACCGAGATTGGGGCCGTGAAAGTCCAAGGCGGTGAAGTAATTGGTGAATTCACCTCACTTGTTAATCCGGGAACTTCCATTCCACCATTCATCGCCGCTCTGACCGGCATCACCGATTCAATGGTTTCCCGCTCGCCCAGTGTGCAAACCGCAGTCTCCATGTTCCTTGATTTCGCTGGCGAATGCGTATTTGTTGCACACAACGCCCCCTACGACATGGGGTTTCTTAAAGGTGCCTGTGCCAAATTCGACATCCCCTGGCCGAACAACAAAGCGATTGACACGGTACGCATTGCCCGGCTTGCACTTCACCGCGACGAGGTCCGTAATTGCAAACTCTCAACCTTGAGCACCTTTTTCCGAACGGAAGTGCAGCCAACCCACCGAGCTTTTGACGACGCCCGCGCAACAACCGACGTCATGCACCGACTCTTTGCGCGCCTCGGAAATTACGGAGTTCACACCCTCGAAGACTTGAACGCATTCACTTCGAGGGTAAGTGACGTGCAACGAAACAATAAAAGCTTGGCCGACGGATTACCGGCGAAACCTGGTGTCTACATTTTCGAGGATCCACAAGGACGTCCGCTCTACATTGGGACGTCAAAAAATATCCGCAACCGAGTACGCACATATTTCACGGCTGCTGAAACCCGGCGCCGCATGTCCGAAATGATTGGCATTGCCCAACAAGTTCGTCCAATCGTTTGCTCAACAATTCTCGAAGCAAAGATTCGCGAATTGCGGTTAATCGTTAGCGAGCAACCTCGTTACAACCGACGCTCGCGGGCCGCCGACTCGGTCTCCTGGTTAAAACTCACGGCGGAACCAGCCCCGCGATTAATAATCACAAAACAATTGAAAGACGACGCACCCGAGGGTGCCCGTTATATCGGGCCATTTACTTCGCGCGCTGCCGCGAATTCCGCACTTGATGTTATTAACGAAACTATTTCCCTGCGAACCTGCACCACCAAAATTGCCGCCCAACCGAGCAGTGACATTCCTGGCTGCGTTCGCGCAGAACTCGGTAAATGCGTTGCACCCTGCACTCGTGAACACGACCGAGATCAGTATTTACATATTGTGAATCACGCTTCGATTGCAATGTCTGGAAGCACTTCGAATATCGTCGCTCACATCAACGCACTCATGGAAACCCTTGCTAACGCTGAGAGATTCGAGGAGGCCGCAACTTGGCGCGAAGCGTTAAGTCACTACGTTAATGCGGTTTTTCGCACGGAAAGACTACGCTGGATTGCCGCGACGCCAGAACTTGTTGCTGCGCAAGGCACCGCTGACGGCGGCTGGGAAATTCACGTAATTCGTTACGGCAGGTTGGCTGCAGCCGGTGTTGTTGAGCCCGGATTTGATCCATGGCCACATGTCGCGGCACTTATTGCAAATGCCGAATTTGTTGAACCCGGAATCGCGCCTGCGCCAGCCGGTGTCACGGAAGAAGCATTTGATCTCTTACGGTGGCTTGAAAGTGACGGTGTTCGATTAGTTGCCAGTTCACGCGATTTGTACATGCCAATTGACTGCGGCGGAAAAGAATCTGTGCAACTCTCGGACGTTCGTCGCATAGTCAGCGAACGGCTAGCCGCCGTTACCGGACACGAGCCAACAGGTCGACCAGCAGGTCCGCGAGCACCCGGGGTGTCACGGATTGCGTACTTCTAACCCTGCCTGGATTAACCAGCGTTTTTCACCTGTGCGGCGGTAGCAATCCACTTTTCAAAAACTTTCCATGCCTGACCTGATTCAAGTACCGCTTTGGCACGGGGCAAGTGTGCATTAATCCGGTCGTTCAACGGCACTGAACTAGCAGCCGGATCGCCTACGGAATCCGCTGCAGCTAAGGCTGCTGCAGCATTGAACGCGACAGAGAGTCGAATCGATGCCACAACCTCTGAATCGGCGCCCGCATCTGTTCCACCAAAAACTTTGCGAGTGAGGTTCGCATTTAGTTCTGGACTTCCACCGCGCAAATGTTCGCCGCAAAAATCAATAACTCCAAAATCGGCTGGCTCCAACATGGTCTCAACCACCACTCCGCCGGTCGCATCCCACACTTGGGTTGGTGCGGAAAGGGATATTTCGTCGAGCCCATCGGTTCCCCGGACTATTAGTGCACGAACCCCACGACCAGCTAAAACACTTGCCATGACCGGAGCGAGGACCAGGTTGGCGCAGCCGACCAAAGCTGCATTGGCAAGCGCCGGGTTGGTGAGTGGACCCAAAATATTAAAAACAGTGGGTATCCCTAACTGCGTTCGAGCCGGCGCAGCAAAGCGCATAGCCGGATGATGCTTGGGTGCGAAACAAAAGGCGATTCCTGCTCCTTGGGCAACTCTGGCAACCTGTTCGGCGCTGAGATCTAAGTCGAGCCCAAGGGCTTCGAGTAGATCAGCCGAACCGGTTGAACTTGAAAATGCCCGGTTTCCATGTTTAATTACCGTCACTCCACATGTTGCAGCCACAACGGCGGCCATAGTGCTGATATTGACGGAGTGGGAACCGTCTCCTCCGGTACCGACAACGTCCAAAACAACAGATACGTCGGGCAACGCTGGCACGAGATTGGCGAACTCCAACATCGTGGCTGCCAATGCGGAAACCTGCTCGGGAGTTTCCCCATTAATTTTTAGACCAATCGCAAAAGCCGCCGTCTGAGCATCCGTTGCTCGGTCACTGAGAATTTCACGCATTGCCCAATTCGCAAAATCAGCGGTTAACGGTTCTGGAGCGACAATGTTGGCAAGAACCAGTGGCCAGCTCATGCTTTCCACCCGTAATTCCTAGGAAGTGAAGCTTATTAGCCGGGTCGCCAGCAGTCGGCTAACCGCTTCAGCGGTTGAGACCGGCTCAATGGGCAATCCAACGACAGCGTCAGCGCGGGACCAGGTTGCCAGCCAAGCATCTTGGGGGCGGGCGATCAAAACTAAGACGGGTGGACACCTAAAAAGTTCATCTTTAATCTGACGGGCGAGCCCCATTCCTCCAGCTGGCGTTGCTTCACCATCGAGGATAAACAGATCAAATTTGCCCTTGTCAACTGTTGAAATAAATGCGGGCTCGGTGGCCACCTCGGTGTATTCAACGGTCGGAAGCTGCATAGATGGCCTAGGGCCAAGGGCAGCAATCACGTCAGCACGGGTATTTCGATTGCTGCTGTAAATGAGGATTCGCATGGGGTCTCGGGTGCCGAAATCTGTTGCCACATTCGTACTCTATCCAGCAGAAAGCTCACGTTGAAATACCGGCTCAACAACGAGGCGAAAATCACGTATTAATAAGAGGGGGCCAGAGAGAAATTAAGTGGCGGATCTGAGAGAGTATGCCTGTGGCCCAAGCAACCGTAATCCCCCAGGCATATGACCATGCACCGGCGAACCGCCCCAACATAGTCTCGATCGGCACTATCGTCTGGCTTTCCAGCGAACTCATGTTCTTTGCCGCCCTTTTCGCCATGTACTTCACTATGCGAGCCGTCAACCCGGAACTGTGGGCCAATGAAACCCAGATTCTCAATATTCCTTTTGCCAGCATCAACACCACCGTTCTGGTCTTGAGCTCGGTTACCTGCCAGTTGGGCGTCTTCGCGGCAGAGCGTGGCGACGTAAAGGGTCTGCGCCGCTGGTTCATCATCACCTTCCTCATGGGCTCCTTCTTTGTTGCTGGTCAAATCACCGAGTACACGGAATTGGTCCATGAAGGCCTCAACATTTCTTCAAATGCCTATGGCTCCGCCTTCTACATCACAACCGGCTTCCACGGAATGCATGTCGCAGGAGGGCTCATCGCCTTCCTGCTGGTTTTGGCTACCACTTACGTGGCGAAACGCTTCACCCACGAGCAAGCCACCCGTGCAATTGTTGTGTCCTACTATTGGCACTTCGTTGACGTCGTGTGGATCGCGCTCTTCTTCATGATCTACATCTTGAAATAAATTCGTTCACAACATTTGACCAACAACTGAGAAAGGCTTGACCGCTGTGAAGTTCTTATCCGCACGTAGGCGTAACCCCTTTGTTGCCGTTCTCCTACTCGTCGCAGCCCTCGGCGCGGTTGGGGTCACCTTTTCGGCAGTGTCCAATATCCAACCTGCCCAAGCATCCCTTGGAACTCAAACCCAAGTAGAAGATGGCAAAAAGCTCTACCTCGAGGGTTGCAGCTCCTGCCACGCCCTCACCGCCCAAGGGACCATGAACGGCCCAACCCTTCTTGGTGTTGGCGCAGCCGCAGTCAGCTTCCAGGTTTCCACCGGTCGCATGCCACTTGCAGCCCCCGGCGCACAAGCCACCGTTAAAGAGCCCATCTACGACGTAGACGAAGTTGCCGCGATGTCCGCCTACATTGCTTCTTTGGCCCCTGGTCCCGCTATCCCTACCTCAGAAGATCTGGACTACTCCAGCGCAGACGTAGCCCAAGGTGGCATTCTTTTCCGCATTAACTGCGCCCAGTGCCACCAGGCTGCTGGCCAGGGCGGTGCACTCACCCAAGGTAAGCTCGCACCCAACTTGATGGAATCAACACCACAAGAAATCTACGAAGCAATGGTGACCGGCCCACAAAGCATGCCCGTGTTCTCAAATGACACACTGCCAATTAAAGACAAGCAGGCCGTGACCGCTTATAACCTGAATTTACAAGAAGCCCCCAGCCCCGGCGGCCTTTCAATCGGCCGACTTGGCCCAGTTGTTGAAGGCCTATTCGCGTGGATTGCCGTTTTTGCCGCACTTATTGCAGCGGCCGTCTGGATTGGAGTCAAAGCGCGATGAACAAAATCACCCCTAGTGCAGGCGATAATGACGAACTTGGCCACGATGAACATGGTCTGGCCCCTGCAAAACTGGGTTACTCCCCTGTCGCTGAGATTCCACACCGGTTGCGCGTAACCGACACCGATCCAAAGGCAGCCCGTCGGGCTGAACGCCAAGTAGCGTCAATGTTCACCCTGTCCATGGTGTTCGTAATGCTTTCCGTTGTCGCCTACGTCATGATCGACAAAGCCACCATCGTCTACATCCCGGTCCTTGGTGAAGTGGGAGCGAGCAATGTTGCCCTTGGACTTACTTTTGGGATCGCCGTATTTCTGATTGGCGCTGGCGCAATCCAGTGGGCTAAGAAGCTCATGCCCGACGTTGAGGTTGTTCAGCAGCGCCACGACATGGTCTCTGACAAAGAAGAGGACAACCTAGCCGCGGCCGACTACGAACGTGGCAAGGAAGAGTCCGGCTTCGCCCGTTATAAGATCATTCGCCGATCCCTCTTGGGCGCAATGGCCCTATTCCCAATCCCAATCATTGTTGTGCTTCGGGATCTGTGGATTACTCCGCCAGGTGAAAACCCCAGGGAATTACTTTCGAACACTTTGTGGACCAAGGGCAAGCGGATCGTTTCTGACGGAACTTATTTACCGGTGAGACCTGAAGATCTCCCGGTTGGCGGTCTGGTTTCAGCTTTACCCGAAGGCATCCTTGAAGCACAAGAAGAAGATCACAATCTTAACGCCCGCGGTAAAGCCGCCATCGTTTTGGTGCGGATGGATCCTGACCAGATTCGCTCACAGCAGGGTGAAGGTTGGGATTACAACGGGATTCTGGCGTACTCCAAGATCTGCACTCACGTTGGTTGTCCGACTGCTCTCTATGAACAGCGCACCCATCACCTTTTGTGCCCTTGCCACCAATCAACCTTTGATCTCGCCGATTCCGGCGCGGTAATTTTTGGGCCAGCTGCCCGAAATATGCCGCAGTTGCCGATCACGGTAGATGAGGAAGGATATTTGATAGCAACACAAGACTTTGCCGAACCGGTCGGACCTAGTTTCTGGGAGCGAGATAGAGCATGAGTACAACGGCGGATCATCCGGTCGAGCAGGTTGGCGGCGCGACCGCTAAATACGTTGATCAGCGACTTGGCAGCAACAAGTTCCTTGGCCGCAACCTTGGTAAAGTATTCCCCGACCACTGGTCCTTCATGCTCGGCGAAATTGCGCTCTACTCATTCATTGTCGTGCTACTCACCGGCACGTTTTTAACATTGTTCTTTAACCCCAGCATGGTTGAGGTTATTTACAACGGCTCCTATGTTCCGCTTAAAGGCGTGCAAATGTCTGAGGCCTACGCCTCTTCGTTGAACATCTCCTTTGAGGTTCGTGGCGGTCTCTTGATTCGTCAAATGCACCACTGGAGCGCACTCATCTTCGTTGCCGCAATCACAGTGCACATGTTCCGAATTTTCTTCACCGGAGCTTTCCGCAAGCCACGTGAATTCAACTG
Source organism: Candidatus Nanopelagicales bacterium (assembly GCA_041689915.1). Taxonomy (GTDB): domain Bacteria; phylum Actinomycetota; class Actinomycetes; order S36-B12; family S36-B12; genus UBA4592. Next base: position 20,662 of record JBDNFH010000196.1, read on the forward strand.
GATCGTCGGTGTTGGGCTTACCGCTCTGGCCCTTGGCGCTGGTTTCACCGGCTACTCACTCCCCGACGACCTCCTTTCAGGCACCGGTCTTCAAATCATCCGCGGGATCTTGCAGTCCATCCCACTTGTCGGAACGTGGGCAGCATTCCTTGTCTTCGGCGGCGAGTTCCCTGGGACTGACATTATTCCCCGGCTCTACGTGGCACATATTTTGTTAATTCCCGGGATCATCCTCGCGCTAATCACCGTCCACCTCATGATGGTCTGGACCCAGAAGCACACCCAATTCCCCGGACCGGGCCGTACTAACAACAACGTTGTGGGCTACCCGCTCCTCCCCGTGTACATGGCTAAGGCCGGTGGCTTCTTCTTCATCGTCTTCGGCATCATCGCCCTGACCGGTGGGCTGGTAACGATCAACCCGATCTGGATTTTCGGTCCGTATACACCAGATCAAGTCTCAGCAGGTACCCAACCCGACTGGTATATCGGTTGGCTTGACGGTGCAATGCGATTAATGCCCAACTGGGAAAGTGTGATCGCTGGCTTCACCATCTCGTGGAACGTGCTCATCCCAACGGTTGTGATTCCTGGAATTCTTTTCACCGGTCTGGCGCTCTATCCGTTCTTGGAAGCCTGGGCAACCGGTGACAAGCGCGAGCACCATTTACTCGAGCGTCCCCGTAATGCACCGGTTCGCACGGGTATCGGCGTTACCGCAATTGTCTTCTACGGAATCCTGTGGATCGGCGGTGGCAACGACATTATTGCTACAACTTTCGATCTCTCGATTAATGCGATCAGTCGGACGCTTCAAATCATGTTGATCGCTGGTCCCCCAATTGCATTTGTGATTACCAAACGCCTGTGTCTTGGATTACAGCGCAAGGATCGCGAAAAACTCCTGCACGGTTACGAGTCCGGTCGGGTCCTTCGCCTGCCACACGGTGAGTTCATTGAGGTGCACCAGCCACTGAACTACAAGGAACTTGCTGTGATTTCCTCCAAGGAAGATCTGCACGTTCTTCCCGCTCCGGTGAAGACCGATGCGCAAGGTGTTCGCAATCCGCATTACCGCGTTGATCAACTTCGCTACAAACTCTCCAGCTTCTTCCTGCGGGATAATGTGGAACGCCCAACGGACGCCGAGATCGCAGCCGGTCAGGCTCACGCCTCTCACAGTGCAGCACTTGAAGCACCACTAAATGAATATGAAGAACTTGATCAAGACCCGGTCGGTCACGGTGGTGTCCTGCATCACCCAGGAATGCCCACGACCAACCAAGAACAGGTTGACCAGCGGCAATAACGTTTAATTTATCTCCGGTTGAGCCCCACTGCCCATGCAGTTGGGCTCAACTTTTTATAGGTGATGCGAAATCAGAAACAAGGAATTACAAATGTCACTAACGCTGATTAGCGTGCCCATAAGTTCATACAACGCTGCTGATGCTGGACCTGGGAATCTATGGTGAAATGGCAAGCACCACCGTCCCAATCTTCTGGCCCGTCTCGACAAACTTAAACGCTTCGTCAATCTCAACGAGTGGGAATTCTCTATCAATTACTGAACTAAATTTGCCCGATTCTTTGAGGTCACGGACCTGCTGAAGGGAACTTCGAATATCCGTGGGAATTGGAAACATTACTTTCTTTTTCCGAAAGAATTTTGTCACTAACGGCAAATACAAATTTTCGGCATGCTTGCCCAGTTCAGAGGATAAGTACGCACCCCCCGGCTTTATTGCGGGAGCGCAGGTGACAAAACGTGATTTGCCCACGGAATCAAAAACCACGTCGTAGATTTCACCCGATTCAAGGGCCGCAGCATCGCCAATAGCAAAACAATGTTCAACTCCAAGCCCGGTAACAAGTTCGGCGTGCGCTGCGGGCGCAACAGCATCCACCGAGATTTCCTCGGCTGA
>JBDNFH010000197.1:0-2276 GCA_041689915.1 Candidatus Nanopelagicales bacterium
GGGAGAACCGCATTGACGGACGATCGGCGATAGGGATACTCCCCTTGATCTGGGAGATAGTCTCATACCTTTGTCGATCACACAAGCAGCAAAAGGCGAATTAGTACTTGCGACCAGTGATTTCAATCATTTTGGGTCGAATATCAAAGAGGTAAATCAAGGCGATTACGGTTCCAGCAATTCCAAAAATGGACAGTGCGAGGGAAGGGGCAAGCCCGGCAAGAACTGAAACCCCGGTGAGCACCGCCCACAGTAATTTGGTTTGACGCCCAATAAATGGGAAGTAGTCGGCTGGCCTACGGATTGCATCAACGAAGGCGAAAACCTTCACCGCTAGCAGGATTGCCCACAGTGCATAAACGACGAGTGTTTCAAAGCCCATGGAGTGATGCTAACCGACGCCCTATGCATATGCAGAATCCCGCCGGTTCCCGGCGGGATTCTTTAAATGCTAACTCGAATTCTTGGATCAGATTCTTTGGCCCGCGTTTTGAATGGACCAATGTGGGCGCCATAATATTTTCCACCCTGGTACAACGTCACGTGCTGGGTATCCCACCCAGAATCGCGAATAGCATCGAGTGCATTACCCAGTAGCTTGAGATTCGGTCCAACAATATCCCCGATATCCGGTCCATCTTCATATGCGGCAAATACGACCACGTCGTGAGACCCGACGCTCCTAGATGTTTCCTTCGTGCGGCTTTCGATCCCATAGATCTAGGTGTTCAAAGCGCACGAAAGCAGTCACCCCATGCCCTTGGTTAGCAAACTCCTCCACGGCAGCCTAACCTATCATCCCCGCTGCACCTACTACCGCTACGAACAACTGTTGCGTCATGAAAGTGTTTCCTCATACCTTGGGATAATATTTCGAAGAGCGAGTTCCTCTGCTATATCGGCCACCATTTGACGCGAATCAATACATTCGTCGAAACCGGCCTTTCGAATTTTGATGACACTTCGAACGTTGTCCCACGCTTGACTGAAAATCCCGTCCCCCACCTCCCAAAACGACAATTCCTCAAGTTGGTAATTGGCCAGCCCATACTTTTCTACGATTTGACCCCACAGCGGACCTTTGTCAGCCATCATTTCGGTCAACTTCATGGTCTGTGTGCCGCCGTACTCCATCTTGAGTAGGGACGCAATGTAAGGGAACATCTGCCCCCAGCGAAACTGATCTCCATTAGTGACGTTGAATGCTTGGTCGGAGCACTCCGGTTCCGTGCTGACAAATATGGCCGCGCGGGAGAGTAGACGAGCATCCGTCATCTCGTACAGGGCATCACGACATGTCGGTGTACCTGGGAAGCGAAGTGGAATACCCAACTCTTTACAAATCACCGCGTAAATGATGGCAACTTGTACAAAGTTATGGGGCGTGCTAATCGACACACCGCCTACTCCCTCCGGGCGAAGTGCCGACCATTTCCAACCAGCCCCAGATGAACGCTCAACCAAATAATCCTGCTGATTGTAATAAAAGTTCGGCGGCATGACCCGTGGATCATCTTCGTAGGCGGGCGTCTTAAAAGCATGAACGTGACATCCATACCACTTTCCACCCTCATAGAGACAAACATGTTGCAGACCTGGCGATGCGGCCTCAGTTGCTTCGATCCCGTTAACCAAAAGTCCCATGTTTCGCTCGATCTCCGCGACCTTGCTCTCCGACCACATGAATGCACAGAAATAGATGTGACTGATGTCGCTAAAAGGCGCAAGTGCCTCAAAGGTTGCCTCGCGGTCTAAGAGATCCACAGACACGTGGGTGTAATCCGAATGCTCGAATGTTGATGCACGTCGCGACACACCAATTACGGACCATCCCTGGGAAATAAGTTCAATTCTGAGATACGTTCCTGTTACGCCCTCAACTCCAAGCACTAGTGCGGTGCCCGCCATCAGGATGCACCACCTGGGATGAGATGCACTTTCATCTGTGCTGGATCTTCAACCGTCACGAATGCTTCAGCGGCATTATCGAAGTCAAAAGTTGCCGTCACTAAACCGCGAAGGTCTATACCCGCGCGGGCAAGGAAACGCAATGCAGCAGGCCAAACTTTTGGCGAACCTGTAACTCCGGTAATAACGAGATTTTTCGCCTGGATGACATTGAGGGGCGCCGCGATGGGTGTCACGCTGGTGATACCCATCATGACAACGCGAGTTTCAAATGTCGCCACGTCGAGGGCGAGAGCTAAGGCTGCTGGTGCGCCCGAGGCCTCAACGACCAGGCTCGGCCCTGACAGCCCAGTATTATCGAGGAACCA
>JBDNFH010000198.1:0-2330 GCA_041689915.1 Candidatus Nanopelagicales bacterium
ATCTCGAAGAATCAACGCAGGAGCAGGAGGATGAGCCATAACCCATTCTCCCACACACCAACAGTCTAACTACTTACGACACGCCGCACTAGGGGGGTGGCAACCAAAGTTGCCACCCCCAGACTAACGTGCGATCCAAACCTACTGGCGCAACGTGTGGATTAGCCATCGCAGCAATTCATGGCCAGCAAAGCTAGCCAAGAACACTCCGACCCGTGCTATGATCCGCATGTGTTGTTTGGACCATAGGATTTTGCCCAGTTTCCCAACTGGGCATTTTCTTTTTGGTGGGTAATCTTCCATTACCCCTCACCCCCGATCTCCCCTCAGATTGCCCGCGCAACTCAACGGGCTGCGAGGTCAAAGGCGAGAATCACGAAGGGGACACCAAACAAACACCTGAATCACGTGCTTGAAAATCTAGATGCCAACACACTCCAGAGCAATGCTGAATTTTTGGATGTGGATAGCGGTCGGCAAACAGTACGATCTGCGGATTCACATAAAAAATCCTGGTATGTCACAGATGCGATATCGCATCAATGTCATAATTTAATTTCGACGAACAAGATTGCGTAACGCTCCGCTAGCAATCACCAGGGCAACGAATATCAATGGATTGATTACACTTCGTTTTGCTTCCGCTGAGACAGGGGCCACCGCGGCACCCTCGAAATTGTTCATAAAGTACTTCCCCGAATACCTTGACACTCCAAATCAACAAGGTCGAATGCAATCTGTAGCAACATCACAGCGAGTAGCCGCTTACAACCACAATTATCGATGCGCCCGAAGCCCCGAGGCAGCAAGGTTTCATAAGGACCAGAATCACGCCATTCAAACCCGAACACTTCCACGTCGTCTCGGTCGGCATTCCTTAACGCTGCATTTGCATGTGGATTTCGATCGGGCGACTATTTAATGAACTCTTGAATAATCTGGAGTGTGGGCTTTTCGCTCATTTGGGACCAAGCACTTGTTGAGGCAGCAAGTGCCAGAGCGCTGCCAGGTAAGAGTGCGTGACTACCTTGACGCGTGATCAAGGTGTCCAGTGACCGGATGCCCTACCTTTGCCGGCGAGCACGAGTGCGTCGGTCACTGCGCTCACCGACCCAGTGACCCTTTGGTAGGCGCACACGTACGGCGATCGTTTCTGGAGCCTGCAGGGTGCGTCCACTCATCCAGTCGTCAAGTAGTCCGAGCAGAATCCCGATACAATTTGCGATCGTTGCGACACTGTTGCCTTCAGACTCAGGCTGAACTTGATCCAGGATCGCCCCTGCCAACTCGGTATTACTGTCAAGGATTGCTTCGACCACCAGCCTCAGCGTGACGATTGCGATCTCTCGGGCCGAACCCACCGGAGTGAAGAGTTGAATATTGCGTCGCTCGATTGCCCGATCCATCGCAGCTTGGAACGTTTCCAGATCCAGTGTGGCTAGATCATTAACGTCAATCCCTTCTTCCACTAAGAATGAGCTCAACCCAGCCATGAGTTCGTTGGTGAGTCCGGACCGCTGCAGGTCAGGAAGCACTGAAGTCCCAGCCAGACCTGAAACACAGGTGGTTGAACAAATCAACACCATTGCCATGTTTTGCTATCTTGACGGCGAAAACTACGACCGCTACACAACTTTGGTTGCGTAGCACAACAACTGCTTCTGAGGTGGTGAGGATTTACGTCCTCACCACCCGGCTCGCAATACGTCAGTGACGTATCACGTTGATCAGCCACCGGAGACATTCACGTCCAGTAAAACTGACCGCGAAAGTCCCGACCCATGCTAGAATCCGCTTAGTCTGTGCGGATCGTAGGAAATTGCTCAGCCATTTGGCTGGGCATTTTCTTTTCGGGTAAGGATCACTCATCCTCACCATCACCCCCGATCTCCTCACTGATTTTCCGAACCACGGAAGGCGAGGATTTAGGAGCGAGGGTCACGCAGGTGACTCCGACACAACACAACTTCACTAGCAATCAACACATTAGAACGCGGACAAAAACAAACCAAGAGGCAAAACCAGCCTGTGGACAGCAGGAAGAACAATCCACAGCGGAGTTCCCTATACCCCAAAGCCGCATAATTCCTCAAGGTCACAACCATGCGTAAATGCAGATGCACTCCAGCGACAAGCGCCAACGCATAGAATCGCACCAACAACAACGACGAGGGTTCACATGGCACAACTTCTTGACGGCATCTGGGTCGTCTCAGCCCAAGACTTAATCTCGGAATTTGAGTGCCAACACAAAGTCGCACTGGACGCTGCAGTAGCGCAAGGGAACCTTAAAGTTTCAAAAGTCGACAACCCGGCCCTAGCGCTTCTCC
>JBDNFH010000199.1:0-3258 GCA_041689915.1 Candidatus Nanopelagicales bacterium
CTGCCCGCTGCCAAATTTACGCATCCCCATCGCGGCAAATGGGCCAAAGAACAGACCCCCGGCGGCCCCAGCACTGAGCACCACGCCCAGGCCCAGATCAGACATGTCGAGTTGGCCCTGAAGGTCAGCCAACCTAGGAGTGAGGGCGCTAAGGGAAATGCCGTTGAAAAAGAAAAGGAAAACGGTGACCAAACGGGCCGCTTTGAGGGCTCTGGGAGCAAGCTGAACGTTGGACACCCCCGAAGCATAGGTGTGACCTAACCCTCAAGGTTTCCTCCGAGCGAGATAAATCACGGTTCGCTAACATGTGCGCATGTCTACGACCGAACGCCAATTGCGCCCCCGCCGTTCCAATCTCGCAGTGCCCGGAAGTAGCGAGAAAATGCTGGACAAAGCGCGCACCCTGCCCGTTGACCAAGTATTTATGGACATTGAAGACGCTGTGGCGCCCCTTGCCAAGCCGCAAGCCCGCAAGAACATCATCAATGCACTGAACGAGGGTGGATACGACGGCAAGATCCGCTCGGTGCGGGTTAACGACTGGACAACGCAGTGGACCTACGCCGACGTGATTGAAGTTGTTGAGGGAGCCGGTGCAAACCTCGATGCAATCATGTTGCCCAAGGTTCAAACCGCGGACCAGGTGATCGCCCTTGACCTACTCCTGACCCAGCTTGAAAAATCAAATGGTCTCGAGGTCGGTCGCATTGGCATTGAAGCCCAAATTGAAAACGCACTCGGGCTCATCAACGTTGATGCAATTGCTCAAGCGAGTCCTCGAGTTGAAACAATTATTTTCGGACCAGCCGACTTCATGGCCAGTATCAATATGAAATCACTCGTCGTTGGTGAGCAACCACCGGGTTACGACACAGGGGATGCCTACCACTACATCTTGATGCGAATCCTGATGGCAGCCCGCGCCTACAACAAGCAGGCAATTGACGGCCCCTACCTGCAAATTAAAGACGTGGAAGGTTTCCGTCGCGTTGCGCAACGTTCAGCGGCACTCGGATTCGACGGCAAGTGGGCACTGCACCCTGGTCAAGTTGAGGCAGCCAATGAAATCTATTCACCGGATCAATCCGATTACGACCACGCTGAAATGATCCTTGACGCTTACGAATACTTCACCTCGGCAAGTGGTGGCGCAAAAGGCGCCGCGATGCTGGGTGACGAAATGATTGACGAAGCATCGCGCAAAATGGCGCTGGTCATGGCAGCCAAAGGAAGAGCAGCCGGCCTTGCGCGCACCCAACAATTCGCAGTGCCGCAATAACCGGAATAAGGGGAGTCATGACACGTTTGGCATACACCGAAGGCCTTAACGACATTCAGAAGGAAATACTGAGCGCTGTCCGGGACTTTGTAAACAAGGAAATTATTCCGGTTGCCAACGAACTCGAGCACGCCGACGAATACCCGCAGGCAATTGTCGACGGATTAAAGGAACTTGGCGTTTTTGGACTCATGATTCCCGAGGAGTACGGCGGCTTGGGTGAGTCTTTGCTTACCTATGCACTTGTGGTGGAAGAAATTGCCCGGGGCTGGATGAGTGTCAGCGGTGTGATCAACACTCACTTCATTGTTGCCTACATGCTCATGCAACATGGAACACCAGAGCAAAAAGAAAAATACCTGCCCCGCATGGCAACCGGTGAAGTTCGTGGAGCATTCAGCATGAGTGAGCCTGGCTGCGGATCTGACGTGGCAGCGATCACGTCAAAGGGAGTGAAAACCTCGGACGGCTATTCATTGACCGGTCAGAAAATGTGGCTGACAAATGGTGGTTCGTCAACGCTTGTTGCGGTATTGGTGAGAACGGATGATGCCGCTCCCGCTGATTCAAGTGTCTACAAACGCATGTCTACTTTTCTGATTGAAAAGTCAGAAGGCTTTGGTGAAGTCCGACCTGGCCTCACGATTCCAGGCAAGATCGAAAAAATGGGCTACAAAGGCGTTGACACCACCGAAATGATCATGGACAACCTGCAGCTCTCCCATGAGGATCTACTCGGTGGCGAACCGGGCAACGGCTTTTATCAAATGATGGACGGCGTCGAGGTTGGCCGCGTTAATGTTGCCGCCCGCGCCTGCGGAGTTTCCATTCGCGCATTTGAACTTGCAGTCGAATACGCGCAAATGCGCGTAACTTTTGGCAAAGCGATCATTGAGCACCAGGCAGTTGCTTTCCGACTCGCAGAGATGGCAACAAAAGTAGAGGCAGCCCACCAAATGATGATCATGGCCGCGAAGCGCAAAGACAGCGGTGCTCGTAATGATCTTGAATCTGGCATGGCCAAGTACTTGGCGAGTGAATATTGCAAGGAAGTAGTTGAAGACTCTTTCCGTATTCACGGTGGCTACGGGTATTCAAAGGAATACGAAATTGAGCGGCTCTACCGCGAGGCACCAATGCTCATGATTGGTGAGGGCACCGCCGATATTCAGAAAATGATCATTGCGCGCAGGCTGCTTGAGGAATACAAACTCAAGAGTTAATCGGCAGCTTCAGCCCATACAAGCAATGTTGAATCTGAAATTTCCCAGCCCCACTTTGAGCTAAGCGCATTAACAATCTGCAGCCCTCGTCCACGCTCGGCTAGTTCCTTGGAGTCACGCTCAAGCGCCAGATTAGGCGGACCGGCAGATAGGTCGTAGCCACTGCTTACGCACAACATCAACTCTGATGGTGTCCCAATGGTGAGTGAAATCTCAATTGCGCCGACCCCATGTTTGAACGCATTTGTCACAAATTCGGAGGCAATCAGTCTTAATGAATCCAACGCGGGTGAATTTGGAATTGAATCTTCTAGGAACTCACGTGCCAAGCGCGCGCACTCGTGAGTGCGCGGAAGTTCACGTGAGAAATTAGGTCCCGTCACCACTGCGAGTCCGGCGACGTTCACGGCTCTTGCCGGTTGGATTCTTTTTTGGTGCATCACTTTTAGGCTTAGTCGCAGGCGACTTCTTTGCCGAGCTGTTCCCGGAGCTCTGACCTGACTTTTGCCCTGACTTTGGACCAGATTGCTGGCGTGCCGGGGGCTGTTGCTGTGGTGACTTACCGCCCAGATCTTCAAGGGTTTCAGCGCCGAGTCCGGCACGGGTTTGATCGCCTTTGGCCAACCGACCGGTTGCATCCCTAGGAATACCAAGGCCGGTGTACACGTGATCACTAGTCGAGTAAGTCTCAAGTGGATCCTTGAATGGCAATTTAAGGGCACGGTCAATCATTTGCCAACGGGCAACGTCTTCCCA
>JBDNFH010000200.1:0-25138 GCA_041689915.1 Candidatus Nanopelagicales bacterium
ATCGAGGTGGCTGGCCATTTCGGTTCCTTGATCCCAGGTTAGTGCCTTCCCCGCGGGAACGTCCGAGAAATCCGCCAGGTCTACCTCGTCGTTGTCTACATTCGAAGAGTGAAACGGATCAAGTGGGAAAAGCACTGGACCCACTAGCCAATCCCCTACCCGTCCCTACCCGTCCCTACCCGTCCCTACCCGCGCGCGTTATATGCCTCATGGTCTAAGTTGGCTTGATTCGAGCCGAAGGGATCTGCATGCGCAGGATCATCACTTTGGGAACCGCGGTGACCGTGGCCGTTGCATCCGTAGTCGTCGGCCCCCTTGCGAGCGCCGATGCGGACAACGGCTACGCCATCAGTCCCGCGGTCGTGGCCAACTCCGGCGGGTTCTCAACGAAAGTGACAGTCACCGGCACAGGGGTGACCGCATCATCAACAGTCGAGATCGACTCATGCGCGAGCGCTGGAGCCCCTCCGGTCACGGGCGTGAAAGCCAGTGCCGGAAACGTTACCTTCCTGGTAGGCGGATTCGTTCCCGGCGCATGCAAGGTCAACGTCGTCAACGGCGGCACGAAGGTGGCCGCCGGGACGATCACGATCGGTGGGAATTTCTGGTTTGTCTCACCGGTGGGCATCGTGCCGTCCATTCTGCCGACCACGGGTGACGCATCCTTCCTCCTCACGGCGAACAAGGCCAACACCGTCGCTCCGAGCACAAGCGCCAACGGCAATCCGAACACGCTTACTGGGGCGACCAGTGCCGCACTTACATGCGCCGGATCTGTCATTCCGGCGACGATCTCCATGATCAACGATCAGCAAGCGACGATAACGCCCGGTTCGCTCAGCGCTGTTCCGTCCGGGACGCCATGCTCGGTCACAGTGACCCTGTCCAACGGGAACACGTTTGACTCGAGCGCCCTCAACCCCCAGGGTGTGTGGGTCGACCAGGGAGTGCCCATGGTCACGGTAACGCCGGATTCCGGGCCAGCGGGCCAGGACCCAAAGGTCCTGCCCAAGATCCAGAATGTCACGATCAAGGGCACCGGGCTGGATAAGGCGACAGCGGTGAACTTTGCTTTTTGCCCTTTGTCGAATCCGACGGCGATCAACGCCGCGACCATTCTTTCGCGCAGTAATGGCGGTGGCGCTCTATCGGTCGAGGTCCCCAACGTTCCCGTGTCCGCAGATCCGCCATGTGCGGTCGAGGTTGTCCTGCCGGCCGACAGCAAGCGCGCAGCGGGCTACACGGTGGCGTCAGTCCCACGCAAGACCACTACCGGCTACAGCGGTGGCTTTACGTTCACCCCTCCCTATCAGGGGCCAATCACGTTCACCGTGGCCAACCCGTACGACGGGTCGAGCCCACGCAGCGGCGTGACGGATACGAAACTGCACCTTTGTCTTGTCGGCAAGCCCAACACTCCAAGTGTGGCGCCCAACTTCGGCACCGGAGTCAACCTGAACACCCTGACATGTAAGGGGTTCACGGGCCTGCCCCAGTACTCGGCGACCAAACACTCAGCGACATTCACCCTCTCCTCCGTACTAGAGAGCGGCGTCCTGTACTTCGCCGACCAAGACATCAGCGGAAACGCGCCCGACGCCACGACGTCGACGGCGCGCTTCGGCATCTTTGAATTGACCTATGACACAGGCGGCGTCCATTCGGACATGACGCTCATTGACCAGGTCGGCTTCACCATGAGTAGCGAGTACTTCCCGAAGGGCGAAACTACGCCGTTCACCGGATCACACCGGGACACGGGATGCCTGGTCGACATCGTTAACGCGCTGTCCACGAGTGGTGTAAACATGAAAGACATTAAAAGCGGTGGCGTTATGAAATACTCGGGCACACCACCCGCGACGCTGCCCAGGCCGGGCAAGTGGACGGCCGCTAACCTGTCGAGCGACTCGGGCTGGATAGGTCTCATCGGTGCATCGAAAAGGCCCACCGCGTACCCCACGGTGCAGAAATACATCGCAGGTGTCACAGGACCCCTGTCGATCACCGACCACTTGGGTAATGACAAGAACTATTCGGGCGACTTCGACTATATGGCGGCATTGGTCAACGGAATCTGGACCCTGACCGGCACGATCAAGAACGGCAACGCGGCCGGGCCCAAGATCGAGGTTGAACAAGCTGGTCTCTCGGGAGCCGGCACCCACGGTGGAACCGGCTACGGGGTGTACGGGCAAGACGGACCTATCCAGGTCTCCCTGCCGACCGGAGGGACCCCGACAAGTCCGACTTATGGGCCTGGCAACGGTTGGTCTTCTGACGGTGGAGCTCATACCGGAGGAACGATCTCACCGGACTGGTCGAACCTGCTCAAGACCATCTACCGCGATTTCGTCGTCGGCTTCGCCTACGGGTACTGGGGCAGCTCAGAGACCGCCGGAGGTGGGAAAGCGACCGGGCTCAATGCGGTTAACTTCACACAGAACCCTGTGACAAAGGCATACAAAAACGCCCAACCAAAGTACCCGACGTCCGGTGAGTACGCGTGGAATGTCTACGACGACGTGATCCGGTCGCTGTCCAATGTCAACGGAGTTCCCGGCCCCGAAGGGGTACCGTCCGGAGCGTACGGAATGCCCTACTCCGACACCTACGTGCCCAGCGCACTGTCACCGGAGGGTGGGCAGGCAAACATTTACGCCTGGAACATCACCTTGGGCGATCCGACCGGCTGCAAGGCGTCGTCACCGAGCCTCGAGCCCGCGAAGCAGTTGGTCCAAGTCAAGCTCGGCGGTGTGATCAAGCCTGTCCTCGCGACCGCAACCAGGGCGACAACGAAGATCGCCAACATGGTCGAATACACGCCAGAGAACTTCACCGGACCAGTGCGCTACATCCTCAGCGGTGTCGGTGGCAAGCCTGCTCGTCTGCCGTCCGGGCTACGGTTCAGCAAGAGCACCGGCGTAATCTCAGGGACTCCGACGTCGACCATGGCCCACACGGTTTTCATCGTCCATGGGATCAGCGGGTCAGAATCGGCTACCGCCGAAGTGACGCTGTCCGTCGGCAAGCAGGTCATCACGCCAGCCAAACAAACGCTTATTGGACATCTCGGCACTCGGATCACCCCGACGGCGACCTTCAACACAAACACGCTCGCCGATCAGCCGACTTTTTCGATTGATCCGGCACTGCCAGCGGGACTTGTCCTGGACAAGCGCACTGGCGTCGTCTCCGGCACCCCCACCCAGACTCAACCGGCCAGGGCCTACCTTGTGACCGCGTCTGCATTGGGCGGTGACTCGCAAGCCAATCTGTCGATCACGGTCGACGCTCCATGGGCGATCGCGCCGTCAGCCCAGCAGGTGAACGGCACCGTAGGCACTGCCATATCCCCCTCGGCACCGTTCAATCTGACAGGGTTTGAGACCGCCCCAGCGTTCACGGTCACTCTGGACCTACCTTCAGGGCTGCGCGTCAACGCAACGACCGGCTCCATCTACGGTGTCCCCGATACTGCCTCACCCGTGCGTACCTACACGGTGCAGGCACGTGGGCAGTACGGGTCGGCCTACGCGACGGTCGCGATCACGGTCAACTCGAGTGAGCAGGGTGTGGCTCCCAGCAACCAAAGCTTGACTCTGCAACAGGGGGTCTACGGTGCATCCGCTCCGCTGACCGCCTCGGGGTTCGCCGGGCCGGTGACGTACGCGATTTCACCGTCTTTGCTTCCGCGCGGGATGTCATTCAATCGCAGCACGGGCGTGGTCTCCGGGACGCCCGCCCAACCGTGGTCACCTCAGGCGTACACGCTGACGGCGTCCGACCTGCTGGCGAACGCGAAGTCGATGATCCAGCTCTCCGTGATAGTCCCCTCGGCTCCGGCTCCGGCTCCGGCTCCGATTCCTACCCCGACTCCCATTCCGACGCAAGGATGGTGCAGTCCAGCCAGCCAGCAAGTAAATGGGGTCGTCGGATCGGCGCTATCGACGGCGTCGCTGTCCATCGGCGCCCCGGCTCCGGTGTACGTGCTTGCAAATGGGAGCCCGGGGTTGCCCGCGGGACTCAACGGACCGGGGTACAGCAGCGGCGTCATCAGTGGCACCCCAACCCAGGCCGGCACAACGACGGTGCAGATCCACTGCCAAGGGCAGAGCGGATATCAAGCCTTTGCGACCGTAACGTTTGCGATCGCGGCCGCCCCGACGCCTACCGCTACTCCGACGGCCGCGTAGCGAAGTATTCAACGCGTGACGTGCACCGGTTCGACCGTGTCACCGGCGAATTGATCGATCGGTGGCTGCGCGCCGGGAACCACATACATGGTAATCGCAGGGGTTTGTCGCTGTGCGCCCTCTCCCTAGGGGCTTTGCACAGTTAAAACCGCGGCCCCGCGTAAAACGCCTACGTCTCCCCCGCTACCGCCACAGGTCAACCTGTCACGCAAACCGGGGCATTCCAATGCGACATACTTCGGGCGTGATCCGCGTTGCTCAAGACAGTGAGATCCCCCGAGTCGTTGAAATCTTGGCTGACTCTTTTTACACAGATCCAACCTGGAGTTGGGCTTTTCCTGACCCTGCAGTACGGCGGGCGCAACTAACCCGGTGGTGGGATTTTTATATTCAAGGTGCACGGGTAAATGACGACACTGTGTGGCTTTCGGAAAATTCGGAATCAGTTTCAGTGTGGTTCCCGCCAGGTGCGAGTGAGTTCACGCCCGAACAAGAAGCCCTTGTTGAACCCCTTTTCATTGAACTTGTTGGCCGGGAACAAGCCGGACGAATCATGCAACTGATGCAGAGTTTTGAGGAGATGCGCCCCACGGGTGAACCGCACTATTACCTATCACTACTCGGCACTCACTCTGATCACCTCGGACAAGGAATTGGTTTTTCACTTTTGGCCGATAACTTGGCCTGGGTTGATAGTCAGAACTTGCCGGCTTACTTGGAGGCCAGTAATTCCGCGAACGTCGTTCTCTACCAGCGCTATGGATTTGAAAAAGTCGATGAATTCACCGTTCCAAATGGTCCCACCCTGACCACCATGTGGCGCCAGCAAGTCCAAAATAATCTGAGAATGTGAGCCCACCAAGGACAGACTCGCTCCGTACTAGAGGACTAGCTCCCAACGATTTGCCCAAGAGCCGCTCAATCACAATTGCGGGCCCTTCACATTTGGTGGATCATGCGATCCAATGGAAATATGAAAGACCCGCGCGGGAGCCCGGATCACCGGGAAGAATCATTTCCGCAGAAACTAATTTCCGCAAAACAAGTACCAACCTACATTCAAATTATTTGCGTAAACGACTAATATAAAAAGGCGAAATAGACCCGTGGATTAACCAGCAATCAGTTGCGACTGGAGCAAGAACTTCGCCGGGAGTGGCACTTCAAGCTCCCAAACAAATGAAACAGGCTCACTGCCTTCATGACTTTTGTGATGGGCAGGTCCAAGGAATAGATAGGGAGCAGTTCCATACTCATTTTTTTCTTCCTCGCGGGCAAACAGCAGAATTCGATGCTCATTCGAATCATGATGAACGTAGCGACTAATCGTCTGTGAACCGTGTTTCTCCCTGGACTGTGACTGCCAATGGATCAGTCGATCAGAAATTGCATAGTCCTTGTACATGGTGTGCGGTGAATAACTTTTTTCATCTTTTTTCCACGTCATAAGAAACATGTCCAAGTTTTCGCTAGGCACGTGAAGCACGCCAGCTTGAAAACCAGCTGAAGACTTCTCGAAATCGACAGCGCCAAGTGCCGCGCGTATTTCCGCCTGCGTGTAGCGGGCGTGTACGCGCAGGGGAACTCCCGAGAACTCTTTATCTAACGCCTTTGTTGCATACGTGAAGTCTCGGCGCGTTAACCTCCATGCGTCAAGTAATTCCTTGACGAATATTGGATTAGAGGTTGCCTCACGCCAGCCTTGTTCTAAGTCTCCTTCGGATTTCACTGGACGGAAAAAGTCGGCAAGCATTATTAATGTTCTTACTTCAATGGTCGGCGTATTTTCCATTTCTTGGAATGCATCTGGGTCTTGAATCAATTCCCGATATGCATCAAGCCGAATTGGGTCATCAACATGCAAAAGCCTAGAAACAGAATTGAGCAACTTGAGATCTGCCACCGTTAGATTTCGCCTATTGATTCCAGCCTGGTTGCTGATCTGTGCCCAACTCGAATTGTTGATTGCATAGAAATCTCTCACGGGCAGCTGTAACTGGTCAAGGAAGTAGGAGAAGGTAACCTCGAGAGCTCCCTTATTCGCTGCCATGTTCTGAGCTTCGGCAATCAAAGATGCTTTCTTACTGGGGATTGAAGCCTTGAGGTTAGCGGTTACCAATTCCGCTGCAATTTCGTCGAGTTGAATGCTTATTCCTGCAGGGAGCGAGGTGAAACCTCGGTCAATCTGTTCCCCCAGTTCCTTTCTAGTGAGTCCTGTCAATACCCGATAACGCAGATCAAATCGAAATTCTTTCCTATGCACTCCGACGAAATCTAGAACCGTAAGAAATGATTTAGATTCGCTCTTTCGCAAGCCGCGCCCAAGTTGTTGCAGGAAGACTGTTGACGATTCTGTTGGCCGCAAGAACACGACGGTGTTGACATCCGGAATATCAACTCCTTCATTCAAAATATCAACTGCTACGACAGCTTGAAGCTCACCTCGATTTAACTCGAGGAAACTCTGGTCCCGCTCTTCCTGCGAGGAAGTGCCAGGAAGGGATTTAGTTCTGAAACCATAGGTATTAAGTTGAACAGCAATATATTCAGCGTGGCGCACACTGCTTGCAAAAATAATCGCTTTCATTACGGCCAGGTCAGGCACCTTATTCTCGATTTCACGGATTATCCATTTCATAATCAACTGATCAGCCGTGTAAACGTTAGTCAGATCTTCTTGGTCGTATTTACCCCCACTCCACTTAGCTTTCGTGAAATCAAGTGACTTATTCCCTGATGCAAAGTAATGAAATGGTGAAAGCAGATCCAAACTTAGTGCGTCCCACAAACGCAATTCGGTGGCAATCCGATTGTCAAAAAACTTGGTTATATCCACGCCGTCTTGTCGCTCAGGGGTCGCCGTTAATCCAAGCAGGATCTTTGGCTGAACATGTTCAAGGAGTTTGACCCACGACGGGGCAGCCCCATGGTGAATTTCATCGACGATCACAATGTCAAAAAACTTCGGATCCAGTTTATCCAAACGATCTTGTGTGTTCAGTGTTTGAATAGACGCGAAAACATGATCACCTCTTGATGGAACCTTCCCACCTACAAGCAGTTCGCCAAAATTGGCGTCTTTTAGCACCTGTCGAAATACGTTTCGCGATTGTTTTAAAATTGTCTCTCGGTGGGACACAAAAAGCAATCGAGGTCTGGTAAGCCCTGTGCGAGACCAGCCTCCTTGATGTGCAAGTCTGCTGTAGTCCAGTGCAGACACCACGGTCTTACCCGTTCCCGTTGCCGCAACTATCAAATTGCGTGTACGCCCGTAGACCTCGCGCTCTCGATCTAGGTCAGCCAACATTTCCTGCTGAAATGGCAGCGCAGCCACATCAAGAGGACTAATTTCTGTAGAAGTTGCACTGAAGTGCGCCGTTTCTTTATTCAGCGAACGTTTTAGTTTTTCAGAGTCTTCAATGTTAAGCGTTGGATTGTAGTCTTCGAATCCTTGTCCAGGATCATTCCAATAGGTGTCGAAAGTCGCGCGAAACTTTTCCAGAAGGTGTGGCGTTTCGTGCGCGGATAATCGCACATTCCACTCCATGCCTTCGCCCATTGCTTGCACGGACATATTTGAGGAACCCACGTAACCGGTATTGAAGCCCGTATTTCGATCGAATAGCCACGCCTTTGCATGCAGGCGTGAACTGCGCCCGTCATAACTCACTCTGACATTGACTCCAATGTTTACCAGTTTGTCTAATGCTCGCTGCTCCGTCGCGCCCAAATAGGTGGTGGTCAACAAGTCAATGGAAACCCCACGATCGCGAGCCTTGATCAAGTCCGGCAGGAGCAGAAGCAGCCCACCGTATTTAACGAAGCTCATAATGATTCGGATTCGGTCCGCGGAATGCATTTCACTGGTGATTGATCCAACCATGCTTGGTTCATTACGGCCATTAACCAGCAAGTCCGATTGAGATAACGGAACCATCGGTCGCGCAATTGATCTCTTCGCCAACCCCTGTTCATTGATTCCCGAAACCAAATGAAGAACGGGGAGATCACGAGGCGTGAGCAAGTCGGAGGAATAATCCCCAGGCAAGAGCGCTTGATGGCCCAAAAGCAAAATTATCTTGTTCGTGACGGTGAGTCGTTCATCACCATTCGTGGATTGAAGTCGGCTCTCAATTAATTTGGCCAAATACCCCGACAGTACCTCGGGTGAATCTGCCTTCGACAGACTCGCACGTTCAATCAAAGCGCCACGATCGATTGCTTTCGCGATGTCGGTTTCCAGGGCTCGTGAAATGAGGGTCTCGTAGAGTCCGTCAACGAGTTCTAATCGGTGAGGTTTACTCGAGACTTTCTTGACCATTTGTCGCCCCCAATAAACCGCTAATTCCTTCTGGCTCTAGTCCTGGAGCTTAGGGCGCGGATGCTGGGGTTGCAACAATCGCCGCTTAATAGTTGCAGGCGCATGCCCAAGTAATTGGGTATGCGCCTGCAACATATGAATCTGAAAGTTAACGGCGACGATTCGATAGTTCGTAGGTGCCGCTGTCGAGCATGGCTGGTCCACCTTGGGTGAAAGTCAGAGTCATTTCACTGAAGACGTCGGTTTCGCCCGGTGCTGAGGCAAGTCCGTCGAGAGTGATCTTGGCTTTGTAGGTCTGCACGATTCCAGCGACGCACGTTTCTGGCAGGCACGTGTTCCAACTCAGCGTACCTGTCCCGGTTGCCTTGTTCTTATTCCACTTCTTCCAGGTAATTTTGCTGACAAAAGTGTTCCCGTCACCACATGCCAACACGATTTCCTTTGGTTTGACTTGACCCTTGCCGTCACACTGGATGACCTCTGGTTTGGTTGCAGCGGTTGCGCTGGTCGTGAATGTCAGTCCGCTGGCGGCAATGCCAAGCCCTGCGACAGCGATACCGGCGACTCGAATGCTCTTAGAACGAATCACATTATTTTCCTTTTTCTTAAGTGGGTCAGTCCACAATTGCGATCTTGCCCCACTTTGGCCCCAGCGCCCAGGATTTGGTTCCCTAGATGTGGTGGAGTGAATGAGCGAAGGAGATAAGACCTAATCCAGAATCTCAGCCATTGATGCTTGCAAGCAATGTGGGCTCAGAAGCCGCGGAACTCGAACTCTTCCAACGGAACCGCTTCACCTGAGGTTTGACCAAAGGATGCGTACTCCGTGTCGTCGTATCCGTGAAGACCCAAATGCAACCTCATTGATCGGATCATTTGATCTCTTTTCTCACTAGCCCCATGTTCACATAATAAGTTCGCGCCAACCCAATTAGCGAACATTGGGCGGCGCGAACCTGTAATTCTTTAAAGGCCGCGTGGCTCAAACTCGTGATCGCCACTATTGCTTTAGGGAGCAGAAGCACGAGCGATGACGTCCATCAACGTGTCGCGGGCCTGGATTAAAGATGGGCCGTACCACGTTAATAAGCGTCCACTCACAAGCTCAACTCTTGGGATCGTGAACGCCTCCGGGCCGTCACTTTCTGAAAATCGATACGGCTCATCTGGGAGCAGCACCAGATCAATGCCTGCGACGTTGATGGATCCAATGGGCACCTTTGGATACCTTTCCTCTGAATGCTCAAAGGCGTTATTGAAACCCAACCTAGTCAGCAGATCACCCGCGAACGTGTCTCGTCCGACGACCATCCACGGATCACGCCAAATGGGAACCGCAACCGAAATATTCGTAACGTCGGTGGGCTTATCCCAGGAGTCCTGAGCCATGTCCAGCCATGAGGGAACATCCCACCCAAGGCCCTGTACGAACATTCGTCGCATTGATGCAAATGCTTCGGTAACTGATTCAATGCGCGTGACCCAAACCGATACGCCAGCCTTTTGAAGTCGCTCAATGTCTATCTTGCGATTTTCCTCCATGTTTGCAATGACCAGGTCCGGACTCAAATCAACGATCCGTGAGCAATGTGGATTCTTGGTTCCGCGGATCCGCATGACATCTAAACCTTCTGGATGAGTACACCAATCGGTTGCCGCAACGATGCTCTCCTCCCGCGTAAGAGCAATCGCTTCCGTCAATGATGGTACGAGTGAAACTACGCGCCGAACGATCGTTGGCCGTTCAACTACGGTTCCAAGATCGTCACGAACACGAACAATGGTCATACATTTCGGCGGTATCGGCCGCCAACCTCAAAGAATGCTTGCGTGATTTGATCAAGGGAACAACAGCGAACCGCATCCATTAGCGCCTCGAAGACATTTCCACCCGAAGTGGCTGCCTCTTTCAACCGTGCAAGCGCATGCGGAGATTCAGCGGGGTGCAGCTGCTCAAATTCCATGAGGCGGCGCAGCTGAGACTCCTTCTCCTCTTCGGTGCCTCGAGCTAGCTCAACGGTAAATGCAGCTTGGTCGTTCTTTTCCGCAAGAAAAGTGTTGACGCCAATGATCGGAAGGCTGCCGTCATGCTTGCCGTGTTCGTAGAGCATTGACTCATCTTGAATTTTGCCACGCTGGTAGCCAGTCTCCATCGCACCAAGGACGCCCCCACGATCCGAGATTCGGTCAAATTCTTGAAGTACTGCTTCCTCAACAAGATCCGTAAGTTCCTCCACGATATAGGAGCCCTGTAGTGGGTTTTCGTTCATTGATAAGCCCCACTCCTTATCAATGATCATCTGAATCGCTAGCGCTCGTCGAACAGACTGGGCCGAAGGAGTCGTAATCGCTTCGTCGTAAGCATTGGTGTGCAGTGAATTTGCGTTGTCATAAAGAGCGCAGAGCGCCTGAAGAGTGGTGCGAATATCGTTAAAGTCCATCTCCTGAGCGTGCAATGAACGTCCAGAAGTTTGAATGTGATACTTCATTTTCTGTGCTCGTTCATCTGCATCATACCTATCTCGCATGGCCACAGCCCAAATCCTGCGTGCAACTCTCCCGAGAACCGTGTACTCAGCATCCATACCATTTGAAAAGAAGAACGATAAACTGGGTGCAAAGTCTTTGATATTCATCCCTCGGGCGAGGTAAGCCTCAACGTAGGTGAATCCATTTGCCAGGGTAAAAGCAAGCTGACTCAGTGGGTTCGCACCGGCCTCGGCAATGTGATAGCCGCTGATCGAGACCGAGTAGAAGTTCCGCACTGAATTTTGAATGAACCATTCTTGAATATCTGCCATGCATCGCAAGGAGAACTCAGTCGAAAAGATGCAGGTATTTTGCCCCTGATCTTCCTTCAAAATATCTGCTTGGACCGTCCCTCGCACGTTCGAGAGGGTTCGCTCACGGATGACTTGCGCCTCTTCTGCATCAGGTTCACTCCCCGTCTCTTCGCGGAATCTCTCAAATTGCTGGTCGATTGCCGTGTTTAAGAACATCGCCAAGATAGCGGGGGCCGGTCCATTAATCGTCATCGAAACTGAGGTAGTTGGAGAACACAAATCGAAACCTTTGTACAGATCTCGCATGTCATCAATTGTCGCCACCGAGACTCCCGAAGTGCCGACCTTTCCATATACATCAGGAATGACAGATGGATTTCGCCCATAAAGTGTGACCGAATCAAATGCGGTCGATAGGCGAGTCGCAGGTTGTCCTGCACTCAAATAATGAAAACGTCGGTTTGTACGCGCTGGGTCACCTTCACCAGCAAACATGCGGGCCGGAGCCTCCTCCATGCGTTTGAAAGGGAATGCCCCCGAAGTGAATGGAAAATAACCCGGCAGGTTTTCTAGTCGCAAATATTTAACAAGTTCACCCGCATCAGAGGTTCGAGGTAACGCCACTCGTTTGATATTCGATCCTGAAAGAGTGGTACGCACGAGAGGAGTCTGAATTTCCTGCCCACGTACTGTGTACGAGAACTGTTCGCCTGCGTATTGCTCACGAATACTTGGCCACTCTTCTAGCGCATCTGCGACATCCAATAAGAGTTTCGGACTGATGTCTTCCACTATTTGGGAGACGGCTGCAACAGCATCGAATGATTCACGATCTGCAAGCATTGCGCGCGTCGAATCAAGTTGTTGGAGTTGACGCGCAACATTCGCCTGCTCCCGAGTAATTTGATGGTAGTTCCGCACAGTGTCAGCAATGTCAGAGAGATACCTCTCCCGACCGCGCGGAATGATGCTCGACAAATTCGTTGACTGACGTGCTTGGACGACAGGTAAAAATTCGTCGAAATCTTTGAGGCCCTTCCCCCGAAGGAGGCCCTTGACGTATTGATAAAGAGCAGAAACCCCGTCATCATCAAAGCGAGCCGCACTGGTTCCAAAAACTGGCATTTCCTCCCACGGAACACCAAAAGCTTCCCGGTTACGCACTAATTGGCGCGCCACGTCGCGTCGTGCATCTTCAGCGCCTCGACGTTCGAATTTATTGATCGCAACTACATCCGCGAAGTCCAACATGTCTATTTTTTCGAGTTGTGAAGCTGCGCCATATTCGGGGGTCATGACGTACAGGGAAGTATCGACAAACGGGACGATGGCAGCATCCCCTTGACCGATACCTGGTGTCTCAACAATTACTAGGTCATAGTTTGCTGCCTTGCATGCAGCGATAACGTCAGATAGCCCGGCAGGTAGATGTTCGCCTGTGGTGCGTGTCGCTAGTGATCGGAAAAACACCAACGCGGGATCAATCGAATTCATCCGAATGCGGTCACCTAATAGTGCGCCGCCACCTTTGCTCCTGGTTGGGTCAATTGCAATAACTGCGATTCGCAACTTATCTTGCGAGTCACGTCGGAACCGCTGCACAAGTTCATCGGTTAACGACGACTTTCCTGATCCTCCCGTTCCCGTAATTCCGAGGATCGGCGCATTCGACAGAGCAGCCTGCGCTCGAATCGATTCGAGTAGTTGTGCTTCGGCACCTTTCTCTATTTTCGAGATTGTTCGAGCGAGGACTTGTTGTGAACCACCGAAGAGGTTTGCAAGTTCGACATCGCCTGCTGCCACATCGACATCACATTCGGCAATCAGTTGATTGATCATGCCTGGTAGTCCGAGTCGTTGACCGTCCTGTGGGCTGAAAATATGTACACCGTGTTTTGCAAGCAATTCAATTTCGGCTGGAACAATTACGCCACCGCCACCGCCATAGACCTTTACGTTGGGTGCGCCGCTTTCCCGCAGGCGCTCGACGAGGTAAGTGAAGTACTCAACGTGCCCACCTTGGTATGACGAGATCGCCACGCCTTGCACATCTTCTTGGATGGCCGCGATCACAACTTCTTCAACCGATCGATCATGTCCAAGGTGAATCACTTCAGCGCCCTGCGCTTGTAGAATTCTGCGCATGATGTTGATTGCGGCGTCGTGGCCATCAAATAAACTCGCGGCCGTAATAAACCGAACCGGGTTGACAGGAACGTGTAGACCGTTAGCAGGCATTGTTTACTCCGTAAATCTCGAATTGAAACTTCATGACCGTGCTGTCATCAAACCCTATTGGCCGTGAGAGACCAACGGGATCCTTAATTCTTCTTCCGAAGCCCCAATTCCATTTCGGCAATGATGGCGCGATGAAGGTCATTGCTTCCCTCCACAATCTGAAATACTTTCGCGTCTCTATAAAGTCGACCGACGCGGTATTCGGGTGAGACTCCTGCTGCTCCATGAATCTGCATTGAGTCATTACTGGTTCGCTGGGCGATATCCAACGCATACATCTTGGACTGCACGATCTGGAAATGATCAATCGTTGAGCCAAATGCTTCGCGTGATTGGGCGTATGTAATTGCATCAGTCATGGCTGCCGTGGCCAAGCCAACCGCGCGTGCGGCAACACTCAATCGGCCCCGTTCCACAGCGGTCATAGCAACCTGAAATCCTTGGCCTTCTTCACCAATGAGACCCTCAGGGCCTATCCGAACTTCGTCGAGTATCAAATCACCAATACACAATGGCCGAAAGCCAAGCTTGTTCTTATATGGATTTGTCGTCACACCCGGTGTTCCTCGCGATATCAGAAATGCGCTAATACCAGCGTGTCTTAGTGATCGGTCAATGGTCGCGAATGTGATATAAAAGTCAGCGATATCAAGATTGGAGGGCCATGCTTTGGCGCCAGTGATGACAAATGAGTCGCCGTCTTTGCGGTAGCAAGTCTGCATCCCCGCAACATCACTGCCTGACCTTGGCTCTGTAACACCAGCTGCGCCAAACAGTCGCCCTTCTGCAAGTGGACGTAAATAGGTCCGCTGCTGTTCCTCCGTACCGAATTCGGCAAGTCCTGCCCCAACCAAACTCGTTGGCATTGACATCAATACACCCATGATGTGGCACACCTTGGACATTTTCTCGATGATCTGTGCGTAGGTCACATAATCAAGACCGAGTCCCCCGAATTCCGGAGAAACCGCGCCGCCGAACAATCCGAGATCAGCCATCTCCTCCAAAAGATCTCGCGATATGCGCTCGTCAGCGTCATAGGCGGCTACTCGTGGCGCAACACGCTCTTGGGCAAAATCACGAACCATTTTTCGGAGCGCTTCAGTTTCCTGCTGACTAACGGTCACACGGACTCCCTTCCCTTCCTGCGGAATTGTATACCGTTTCCCATTCCCTGCACGTGTGAATCGAATCATGCACGACAGATGACTGCAGAGAGGTCGCCATGGCAACTCCTTGCCGAAAACTTTGAGTCAGTTCCACTGACCTCGTCAATGAGGTGAGAGCTCGCATCCCCCATCTGAACATTTAGGAAGTTCACCGCTTCCTCCAGGAATCCAACGCGCTTTTGATTGATATTCGTGATGTCAGGGAACGAGCGCGCCTAGGCTCAATTCCCTCCCATGCCATGTTGCCCGAGGCTTATTGGAATTCGGGGTCGATCCTGAGTCACACGTATATATAGGGATTCCTTTTACGAGGATCGACCCATAATCTTGCACTGCGCCGGGGCTCGATGGAACACGTCCTGCCTGCGAGCGAACTTGCAAAGGGGGAGGCCGATGGTTGTTTTTGAAAATGGGAGATTATGCGGATTTTTTGGTATACCGTTCCATTTCAGGCGTACAGGAGCGGCACCGCTGGTTTAGACCGCACATCAGAGGAGAGAAAGAATGCAGGAGCTACACGAGTTGGTTGCGAGTTGGAATGGGACCCGCGTGATCGCGATGGACTCAATAACGCATGCGAATCGCGAATTTGGGCCTGACGATGTTTTGATTGGCGCAAGTTTTTGCGGGATTGTTGCGGTGCAGTTCACAAAACGTTTTCACCCGCGCGGCGTTATTGCCCATGATTGCGGAGTCGGGTTGGCCGGAGCTGGCATCAGCGGCTTGTGGTACCTGGATGGTTGCGGTATACCCGCGGCGGCGGTTTCAAGTCAGAGTGCTCGTATCGCAGATGGTGTGCACACATGGGAGAAAGGAATTATTTCGTACGCCAACCACTGGGCGATCGCACTCGGAGTCCACCCAGGCGACACGGTCCAAGAGGCTGCACAGAAACTTTGTGACTGGGATGGGCAACCGTGGTCTGACGAGGAACCAAGAGTTGCCCGTCAGGTCGCCCTCTCAAGGAGCGAGGGGAGTATCGTCGTTGCGGACAGTATTCGGTTCACAGTCCCCGAAGATCGAACCAGCGTTGTGTGCATTGGCTCCCACGGCGGAGCCACAGCTGCGGCCTATGCATTAGAAATCGGCCCCAAAGGTGTCATAAGTTCAGATGGTGGCATTGGTTTTGAGGAAAGCGGAATCTCGGGCCTGGACGTTCTGCAGTCCGCAGGGATACCCGCAGCGGCAGTTGATGTTGCTACGGCACGCATCGGTGACGGTGCAAGTACCTATAACGACGGGGTAATTTCAGCCGCGAACGAAATGGCCCAAGCCTTGGGAGTTGAGATCGGTCAGTCGGCTCGTAATGCGGCCAAGGTCATGCTGCTGGGTGGTGATGGGAATTGAGCATCTTCGCCCAAGACTCTTCTCGAGCCAATGGGCACTACTCCTCCGATGAGCACCTAATTGGATGCGATGCTCAAACCTGGATTTCGGTGTTCGTTCGTGCGACGGATACCCACCCAGAGTCCATCTACGCACGACATGCCTCGCAAATTCTTACGTACGGGTCACTTCGGGAACGCACGGATCGGCTTGCCTCGTCCTTACTAGAATTAGGAGTACGTCCCGGACAAACGTTGGCCATATGGAGCACGAACTCGCTCGATTTCCTAGTTGCCCAGTGGGCGACATATCGCCTCGGATGTGCGTTACTTCCACTCTACTCTTATTATCGCGTAGAAGAATTGAAGTACGCCCTCAACGAGTCTAGGGCTGAAGTTCTCTTCACGACGGCCGACTTCGCAGGCAAGGTTGATCCACTGCAGGAACTGGATCGTCTCCTTCCGGAATTGGCCACGGGAGACGGACAATTTACGAACTGCCCTCACCTAAAACAGGTAGTGAGCATGGGTCCCATGCCGCTTCGTGGAGTAGCTGAGATGGAAGAACTCATCAGTGAGACCCGCGTTGAGGAGAGAGGGCTTGCTTGGATCGCTTCGCGTGTGGCCCCTCAGGATGTGATGAACGTGATGTACACATCCGGCACCACCGGGGTGCCGAAAGCGGGTTTATCAATGCATGGGAACAACCTTGCTTCGATCAGCGAATGGAGTGCTTTAGCAGGCCTGGGGGCGACGGATGTGATCTTGAATCATGTCCCTATGTTCACAAACTTCGGTGCGTTATACGCCAATGCACTCACCCTTTTTAATGGTGCCAGCATGACTGTGACCAAAGTCTTTGATGCAGCGGAAAGCTTGAGGCTCATTCGTGAGTCTGACATCACCTACGTGCCCGGTTCACCGGAAATCTTTCGGATGTTGCTTGATCATCCTGATTTCGTGCACACTGACACCTCACGTGTCCGTTCGGCCCACGTCGCAGGGTCAGCGATCTCTTCCGAACTCATGACGCGAATCATCTCAGAAGTGGCAGCCAATGCAATGCAGGCGTACGGCATGAGTGAGTGCGGAGGAGTGGCCACTGTAACTTCGGCAGCGGATCCCTTGGCAAAGCGCCTAGAGTCGGTCGGGAAACCGCTTCCGAGCGTCCGTGTCACCGTGGTCGACCCCGAATCTGGAAGCCCCCTGCCCGTCGGCAAATCAGGTGAAATCTGGTTCGGCGATGTGAAGCCAGGGTCGTGCATTGGCAAGGGGTATCTCAATAGTCCGCGGGCAACGGCAGCAGCCCTCACGCCTTCTGGCTGGTTCCGATCGGGCGACCTTGGCTATTTGGATAATGAAGGGTACCTCCACTTCGTCGGGCGCCTCAAGAACATGATGACGGTTGGTGGTTTCAACGTTTACCCGGCCGAAGTGGCGCAGCACCTCATGACGCATCCAGCTGTTGAAGATGCCCACGTAGTCGAATTGCCGGACCACCGACTCGGCACCGTGCCCGTCGCGTTCATCGTCATTACAGAAGGAGCGAATGTGCAGCCCGACGACATCATCGCCTACATGCGCGAAAGGGTCTCAAGTCAGAAGCGACCTCGCAGAGTCTGGATCATCGAAAGATCAGAAATTCCAATGACCCCATCGAGCAAGATCTCCATCACTGAACTCGAGCAGCGGGCCCTCACAATGTGTGGATTGACGTAATGGCGGCGAAGACAGATCGACCTAGGCGCAGTTTGAGCCATTCGCTAGGCATGTGGTTGAAGGGGGCCGTCAACATTGGTGATTTCGTTGCAGCCTTCAGCATTACCATCATGATGTTTGCCATCAGCGCTGACGTAATTCGCCGAGCCATCACCGGACGAAGTATCGGTGGTGTGCTTGAGACCAGCGAGGTCTTGTTGGTGTTCATCGTTTTCCTCGGCCTTGGGTACACCCAATCCACGGGAGCCCACGTAGCTACCAGTGCGCTGACGTCGAGGCTTCAACGTGTCCCTCGCAGAGTGGTCCAGGCAATCGGCCTGAGTTTTGCGCTCATTTTCCTAGCCTGGGCGATCTACGCCACGGGGACCCGAGCCTGGGATGCGTTCCAAATTCGCGAGTATCGGTTTGGCTTACTGCAGGTTCCCATTTGGCCAGGACGTATCGCCGTTGTCGTGGGGCTCGCATTGTGGTTCCTCGAGGTGCTTCGTGACTGGATCTTGATCCTGTTCAGCGGTGTAGAGGAACCCCTCTACACCGGGCTGGACACAGAGGATTTGCAGTTACTAAATAGCCGAAGTGAGAGCGGGGATCGCTCATGAGCAACGATCTCCTCTTCACTCTGGCTCCTGTGGTTATGCTCTTCTTTCTCCTAGCCTTCCAAGTTCCCGTCGCGCTCTCTCTCGGAGCGGCTGGTGTTGTCGGTATCGTTCTCCAGGGGGACCTGGGCACGACTACGTCAACGCTGGCATCGCTTCCGTACAGCAGCACTGCGGTCTTCACGCTCACGCTCATCCCGATGTTCATACTGATGGGGCTCCTTGTTAGTCACGCTGGCTTGCTTACCGGCATCTTTGATATTGCTGAACGGCTCACGCGACGGTTGCCGGGTGGTCTTGCCGCCGCGACAGTTAGTGCGTGCGCCTTTTTTGGGGGCATCAGTGGATCAAGTGTCGCTGATGCAGCCACGATTGGCCGGCTATCCATCGCTGAGATGAGCCGCCGCAAATACGAGGTTGCCTACTCAGCCGCGGTTGTTGCGGCCTCGGGGACTTTGGCCATCTTGATTCCGCCAAGCATCGTCTTGGTGCTCTACGGCATTCTCACAGGTGAATCGATTGGCGACATGCTTTTGGCAGGACTCGTGCCGGGTTTACTTACCGCCGTCGTCTATCTGATAATCGTGATTGTTCAGGCTCTTCGACATGAAGACCGAGGTGGCGCGGCAATTCGCAGTCGACAGCGCAACGGTGTCGACAACATACAGCCAATGAGTGATGTTCGCACTCGAGTCTTCGGAGTCTTCACTGGCATCACTTTGTTTGTCATCGTCATGGGGGGCTTGTACACCGGTGTTTTCACCTCTACCGAAGCAGGCGGAGTTGGTGCGCTGGCCGCGCTGATTATCACGCTGTTGTTCTTCGTTACGAGTGGAAAACCCGGCCAGTTTTCCGCAGCAGGAAGAGCCATTTCACAAGCCCTGCGAGAGGCAGCATCGCTGACCGCGATGGTCTTTGCTCTCCTCATCGGTGGGGGACTCTTTAGCTATTTTCTCGTTCTGGCGCGAGTACCGAACGATGTTTCGTCGTTCATTGCCAAAGCAAACATCCCTCCTGTGCTCATCGTCATTCTCCTCCTTTTAATTCTTCTCCCGCTCGGCATGATCATTGACGGCCTATCGATGCTGTTGATTGTCACTCCAATCGCCTATCCGATTGTCACGGAATTGGGCTTCGACGGCATTTGGTTTGGAATCCTGATGATCAAGATGATTGAAATAGGCCTTTTGACTCCCCCTGTGGGACTCAATGTATTCGTTGTGGCTGGTCTTCGCCCTGAACTGCGGGTTGAGCAAGTGTTTCGACGGGTAGGCATCTTTGTGGTGGCGGAACTGGGCATCGTCGCACTGTTGTTCATATTCCCAAGCATCATCACCTTCCTTCCGAGCATCTCTGGAGGAAGGTAGTTCGCACTCCACCGATCCGGATTAGCAGGATGAATGAGAGGGGGAGACCTTGATGTATGGACGAGCCCGATGGTCAACGATGAGAGAGGTAACTGCGAATGAGTAACGAAGAGCAAATGACTTGGCGTGAATATGTCGGGTCAAGAAATCCCGAACTTCAGCAATCAATGGTTCGCTACATAGATGAGGTGATGAAGAGTGATCTCCTGGCCGATGATGTCCGTGAGCTCCTCATATTTGCCGCCTCTACCGCCGTTCACTATCGCTCCAGCATGAAAACGCACGCCATCCGTGCGATGGCCGCGGGTGCGTCAGTCGACCAAGTGTTTCAGGCAGGAGTACTTGCGTCGCTCTCGGCAGGATTCACATGCCTCATCGACGTGTCGGATGTCTTGCAGGAAATCGCTGCTGAGACCGAATAAGAGTCATATAGCAATGTCCTATCAAGAAGTGCGTCACAACAGGAACCTCGTGATGTTCTTTGCTGCGCTTATCACTGCTACCGGATCGCTTCCAGTCTTGATTCTGGGAACCTACGCTGCTCAGTTCTCGGCCACGTACCGACTGGGCAGCGCGGAATTAGGTCTGTACATCTCGTTGTTTTTCGGGATCGGCGCGCTCACTTCATTCCTGGCTGGTCGCTGGGCACGATCACAGGATTGGCTGCTCATAACCATGCTGGCCGGCGTACTCTCACTTTTTGTTGCGCTATCACTGGCATGGTCGCCATTTGGCGAATCCAAGTGGGCGCTGGCTTCATCGATGATGGTGGGAGGATTTGCCTTTGCGATCGCTGCGCCAACGGCGACACGGGCAATTCTGGGTTCGGTGCCGGTGGGCCGCAGTGGACTGTGGTTTGGGGTCAAGCAGGCGGGGGTTCCTGTCGCAGCTGTGGTGTGCGGACTAAGTCTGTGGCTTGTCGCTGAGCCATTGGGCTGGCGGGTCGGCATCGTGAGTTGCTGTTCGGTCATCATGCTGAACCTCGCGGTCAGCCAAATCATCCGCCTACAGCGACACGCATCAATTAAGAAATCTTCGGGGCCTCCAGTTACTGGCGTGCTGGAGGAACTCCACGGTGGCAGCAAAGTGCGTCCTTTTGGTTCACATCCAAGTGAGGCTAACAGCTTGACTCGTCCACCTAAGTTGCCGATCCAGCGAGCGCCTCTCTTCCTCATTGCGATCGCCGTCATGTGTGCATGTGTCCTCGTAAGCGCGAGTCAGACCTTCTTTATCGTGAGTGCATCAAGTCGGGGTGTCGCATTGGGCACCGCTGGCGCCCTCTTGGCGATTGGCAGCGCTGTTGGCGTGATATTCCGCATTCTCTTTGGAGTGTGGACAGACCGAAAGGGGCTGCGTGAGTTTCGCGTAGTGTCGCTGCTGCTCCTGCTCGGGGTGCTCGGAGCTTTGTGCCTTGCCATTCCAGGTATCACTCCTGTGTTCGTCGGAGGAACATTCATTTTCGCCTTTGGTTGGGGTTGGCAGGGCCTCTTCCACCTGGGGCTCGTCAAAGCTGCTCCTGAAGATCCAACTGTGGCAACGGGAATCGGCATGACGGGCGCAGCCCTTGGAATGACGGTGGGCGCGCCGTTCTTTGGGGCAGCGTCAAGTGAATGGGGCTACAGCGAAGCGTGGATCGTTACCGGCGGTCTGGCTTCCCTCGGTGTCATTGCGTTCTTCATCGCAGATGCGCTCCTTAATTCCGCAACTCGACGACCCCAGATTCGTGATGATTCACCAGAGGCAACTACTCGGGGTATCCACGTCCACACGAGCACTCAACAATTCAACTAGCGCAATTTATGAACAATCAAACAACCACCTGAAGGTAGGTACAAACGATGGATCCAGAACAGAGCAAGAACGTCATTGTTGTCGGGACCGGTCTGGGTGGCTTGGCTGCTGCCCTTACGGCCCACGAATTGGGTATGCGCGTCGTAATCGTGGAGAAAAGCCCTTGGTTAGGTGGTGCGACCGCATTCTCTGCGGGTCAGGCCTGGGTTGGGGCCAACCATGTGGCACGTAGAGAAGGTTGCCCAATCGACAGTGTAGAGGAAACACTCGAGTACGCGCGAGCCATCGCGTCTGAGCGACCTGAACTTCGCTTTGACGAGCTGACCGAGGAATGGATTCTGAATGCGCCGACTGCCGCTCAATACTTTGAGGGTATTGGTGCAGTGCGATGGAAGGTGGTGTCCGACTATCCCGATTACTACATGGACGAGGTGGGTGCTAAATCGCGAGGCCGCTACCTGACCATTGAACCGTTTCCCGGTGCCGAGCTCGGACCATGGCGCGAACTACTCTTGGATACACCGAATTTCGCGTCAGGCCTCATGTATGATGAGATTTTTCAGTGGGGTGGACTCTCAAGCAAGCTGAACTGGGACTGGGGCGTGCTCGAGGAGCGCAGGGCTGCTGACTTGTTGACATTCGGTCAAGGTCTCGCAGCTCACTTCTTGAATGCTGTTCGGACCCGTGAGATTCCGATCCACCTAGGAGAGCGCGTCATTGAACTCCTTGGGTCCACCAGTGATGTGATCGGCGTGCTCACGGAATCTGCTGAAGGTCAGCACGCGAGATATGGCCAAGTCATTCTTGCCACGGGCGCCATGACCTGGGACGAGCAGGGTGAGATGACTCGCAACGGCTGGCCTCTGGACGAGATCGCATGCGGCGGTCCTCTGCTGCTCACGGGTGATGGGACGAATCTGGCTAAGTCGCTCGGCGCATCCGTCGTCGACCTCCCGCCCGAGTTGGCCCCCCGCCTTCCTGGATACCAAGTTGAGCCGACTTACCGCGAGGACGGCGGATGGCGACAATGCATGGAACATGCGCTGCCACACACATTTATTGTCAATCGGCAAGGTTTACGCTTCTGTGATGATTCCTTCCATCGCTCGCTGATCAAGCACTTCTTCGATATTGATGCCCAGGGAAATTTGAAGAATTTGCCGATGTACATGATCTGGGACGAAAGTCACCACGAGCAATACGGCCTTGGTGCAACGATGCCAGGCGCAACCTATCCGGATGGCCTAGTCAGTTCCGCGGCAACGTTGGCCGAGCTCGCACGAAAGCTGGGTATTGAGGAGGAGAATCTCGTTCAAACCACTGCGGAGTTCAATGAAGGTGCTCGCAAGGGTGTGGATCCGGTATTCGGTCGCGGAACGAACCGTTCTGTGCAGATGTATCGGGGAGATACCTCGCACAAGCCAAACGCCAACTTGGGCCCAATAGAGCGTCCACCGTTTTTTGGCATGCGAATTCGACCGATGGGTCTGGCGATCAGTTCCTCCGGTATCGATGCGTGGCTTCACGGGCAATGTCGCACATCGGAGGGCAATCCCATTCGGGGTTTGTACGCGGTAGGTAACTGCACTGCTCTGACCTACATGGGCACTGGTTACAACAGTGGTTATCCACTAAGTAGAGCGATGACAATGGGGTTTCTGGCTGCCCATCACATCAAGTCATCGGAGAAAACAGAATGACGGGACGTCGGCATGGCTTCTGATGTGCCGTCCGCGGGCGAGCTCGTTGAGGCTGCGAAGCGTGTCATTCTTGACTACGCGTATGGAATCGATGACAAGGACTGGGTAAAGGTGCGTCGCTGCTTCCATGACGATGCGGTCGACCGACATGAGGATCACAATGCCAACGTTTCGGAGTTTCTGGAATGGGTTGAGCGTCGGCATGCGGCCGTACTTCAGGCGGTTCATTCAATGACGAGCCTGCAAGTGAGTCTCTCGCGAGGACACGTCTTGAGCGCGGAGAGCTACTGTCACCTTTATCAGGGTATGACCGCTGACTGTCAGGAGACCCTGTTCACTTATGGACTGGGTTCGTTCGATGGACTGCCAATCCGAAGCGTCCAGGGGCGCGATCCGCGCATCTGTGTGGAAATGCATGGATTGGTGCGGTACTCGGATGAACTGCAGTGGCGACGGGGGGTCGGTGTTCGATTCAACGCTCGACGTGTGAAATTTCTAACGCTCACGGCAACTCGCAAGCAAGGGACAGAAGATTCCTGATATCGAAGATCCTTACAAAATGGATTGATCGAGCCAGTTCGGTGGGTCTGTCATGCCTGCCTCAACAAGTGTCCAGGCCGCTCGTGCGGCGATGGGGTAGTCGATCATCGACCCGTCAAGGGTGAAGACACCGGATTCTTGCTCAATGGAGGACTCAAACGCCGAGACGATGCGTTTGGCTTGGTAGATCTCTTGCGGTGAGGGCTCAAAAACTTCGTCAATCACCTGGGCTTGACTTGGGTGCGCCGCGGCGACACCGGTGAAGCCCATTTCACGAGCTCGCACGCACCTGATCCTTTGACCATCAAGGTCGCGAACGTTTATGTAGACGCCATCGATCGCCTGAATGCGTGCAGCCTTCGCGGCAACCACCAAACGGCATTGGGCGTGCGTGAGTGCTTTAGTGACACCCTCACCAGATCGTGGTAATCCGAGTGCCAATCCGTAATCCTCGGCGCCGAAAATGAGCCCAACGATTCTTCGATGACGTCGCGCGATCTGATCAACGTTGGTGAGGCCCTCGGGGGATTCAATCGCAATGAGCAGGGATGTGGTCCCCACTGTTTTTCCAGTCCGAACTTCATGACTCTCCAACCGTGCGTTGACTTCGTCAATGTATTCGACCCCGTCAACCTTCGGTAAGCAGATTCCACTTGCCCGAATGGCACAGGCAATGTCGTCCTCAAACCACGTCGAGCCAAGGGGATTCGATCGAACGAAGACGGGACTCACTGATTTTCTGTCTCGCAGGAGTCGTTCAACCTGGATGTGAGCCGTTGCCTTATTTGACGACGACACGCTGTCCTCGAGATCAATCAGACTCACATCGCAAATCCTTGATCCGAGTTTTGCGAGGTGGTGACTGTCATCCCCCGGCGTGAACAGCCAACTACGCAGCCGGCGGGTCACATGACACCGCGTTCAAGCAATTGCTCGAGGTCTGCTGATCCCATTCCGATTTGGGACAAGATCTCAGCATTGTCCCGACCCAATGGTCCGCCAGTCCAGCGGATCCTTCCAGGAGTCTGCGACATTCGCATCATGACATTGGGCATCGCAACGTCACCCAATTCATCATCTGGTACCTCAACCAGTGACTTAAGTGCTTTGTACTGGGGATGGGCCCAAATCCCGGCAATGTCGAGCACAGGGGCAACTGCAACTTCCGCGTCTCCGAATGCAATCAGCACTTCTGCAGAATCTCGTTGGCTGATCCATTCACTTACCACTGAATCGAGTTCGTCAGCGTGTTGTGCCCGTCCCTCACCAGACTCGAACCATGGTTGCTCGATGAAGTGCGGTTGACCAATGATACGCATTAGTCGCTCCGCGATGACGGGTGAACTCGTGGAGACGGCGAGCCATCTTCCATCGCGTGCTTGGTACACTTTCC
>JBDNFH010000201.1:0-8248 GCA_041689915.1 Candidatus Nanopelagicales bacterium
GAAAGGGCAGCGTTGAGCGTTTCTGAGCTACATATCCCCGAAGAACCCCGGGACTCTGCCTATTCTGCTGCGCCAGATCGCACCCCACCCAATGACGAAGCCGCGGAGCAGTCGGTGCTTGGCGCAATGCTGTTGAGTAAGGACGCAATCGCCGACGTTGTTGAAACAATTCGCGCTGATGACTTTTACCGTCCGTCACACTCAACAATCTACGACACAATTTTGGATCTCTACGGTCGAGGTGAACCAGCCGACGCTGTGACCGTCGCATCTGAGTTGACCAAGTCCGGTGAAATCACGCGCATTGGTGGGCCTTCCTACCTACACACTTTGGTATCCATGGTTCCGACGGCTGCCAACGCGAATTACTACGGGCGCATCGTTCGCGAGCAAGCGATTTTGCGCAGACTCGTTACGGCGGGAACGCGCATTGTGCATCTTGGTTACAGCGGTCAAGGTGAAGTCGACGACGCAGTTGACCGCGCCCAAGCTGAGGTCTACGAAATTACCGAACGCCGCACGAGTGAGGACTACGCACCACTGAGCGACATCATGCAAGGAACTCTCAGTGAGATTGAAGCGATCTCTAATCGCGATGGACAAATGGTTGGTGTACCAACGGGGTTTGCTGAGTTGGACGCACTCACAAACGGACTGCATGCGGGACAACTAATCATTGTTGCAGCGCGTCCCGCATTAGGTAAGTCAACATTAGGTCTTGATATTTGTCGCAGTGCATCGATTAAAAATGGATTGACCAGTGTGATCTTCTCCCTCGAAATGAGTCGCAACGAAATCGTGATGCGCCTTCTTTCGGCTGAAGCGCAGGTTGCTTTACATCACATGCGTTCGGGTCAAATGAGTGAAGCCGATTGGGCGAAACTTGCTAACAAGATGGGTGTGGTCAGTGAAGCACCGTTCTTTATTGACGACTCACCTAACATGACACTGATGGAGATTCGCGCAAAGTGTCGGCGTCTCAAGCAGCGTCACAATCTGCAACTCGTGGTAGTTGACTACCTTCAACTCATGACAAGCGGGAAGCGCGTTGAGAGTCGCCAGCAGGAAGTCTCCGAGTTCTCCCGTTCACTGAAACTACTCGCCAAAGAACTTGAAGTTCCCGTCGTTGCAATCAGTCAGCTCAACCGTGGACCTGAACAACGGCAGGACAAGCGACCAATGCTTTCTGACCTACGCGAAAGTGGCAGCCTCGAACAAGATGCGGACATGGTGGTTCTCCTTCACCGCGAAGACGCCTACGACCGTGAGTCACCGCGTGCAGGTGAAGCGGACTTCATTGTTGCCAAGCACCGTAACGGACCAACGGCAACCATCAACGTTGCATTCCAAGGTCACTACTCGCGCTTTGTCGACATGGCGCGCGACTCTATTTAGTTGTTTGTTGTTCTGAGGGACCCATGAAAATCCTGCACACTTCCGACTGGCACCTTGGGCGCACTTTTCTTTCCGAGAGCATGCACTTTCACCAGGCAGCTTTCATTGATTGGTTAATTGCCTTCGTTGCCGAGCAGCATGTTGAGTTGGTGGTCATTGCGGGAGATATTTATGACAGGGCGGTACCGCCAGCGGAATCTGTTCGACTCTTTGATCGTGCCCTCGTTGGTTTGAGTGCTGTGTGCCCGGTGTTTATTATCCCTGGCAATCATGACTCAGCCGTTCGGCTTGGGTTCGGTAGTGGGCTCATGAGTGCCAACGGGGTACATATTCGTTCCAAGATCTCAGACATTGGTGTGCCGCTTGAGATCACGGGGCGTGACGGAGCCCAAGTGGCTGTTTACGGAATTCCTTATCTTCAGCCTGAGGTGGTATTCACCGAGTTGGAGTCCGAGCGGACACATGCTGGGGTCCTCACGGCTGCCATGGCACAGATCCATACCGACTTGGTAGATCGAAATGAGACATGGGTCATGGTGGTCGCTCATGCATTCATCACGGGTGGAAGTGGAAGCGAGTCGGAGCGTTCACTTGAAATTGGTGGAATAGGGGACGCACCATCAAGTATTTTCTCTGGAATTGATTACATTGCTATGGGTCACTTACATGGAGCCCAAGTGATTTCTACGCCGGAGGATTCGAACACAATTGTTAAGTATTCCGGTTCGCCTCTGCCATATTCATTCTCGGAAGAGAATCACAAAAAGAGTGTCACGCTCGTTGAGATTCCATTTGGTGCACCGGTTGTATTCGAAAATATCTTGACTCCTGTCCCGGGTCCATTGGTGAGCGTTACCGGGGAACTTGAGGTATTGCTCTCTGACCCAGATTTTGCGGAGCACGAAAGCAGTTGGGTTCGAGCAATCGTGACGGACCCGACCCGACAGGAGCGAACACGCGAACGTTTAGTTCAAAGATTCCCCAACCTTAAACACATTGAATTCAGCCCAAGGGGTGGCGCGGGTACTGTTTCAATCAGCGAGCGACTTGACCCGCAAACCACCCCACCAATTGCGATTGGTGCTGGATTCATTAGTCACGTGACAGGTGGAGAGATTTCTGATTCCCAACAGGCTCTTATGCAAAGCGCCATTGAAAAAGTGAATGCGAATGGCGACCGTCCATGAGGATTCATCGGCTGGAAATCTTTGGGATCGGTCCGTTCCGTGACCGTCAGGTAATTGACTTTGATGCACTCAGCGCTTCAGGTCTTTTCTTAATTGATGGGCCAACAGCAACCGGTAAAACGACAATCATTGACTCGATCACCTACGCGCTCTTCAGCACTCTCAGCGGCGAAGAGTCGGCCAAAGACCGGATGCGCAGCGATTACAGCGCTGGCCCCGACCGTTCGGAAATCATCCTCGACTTTTCTGTTAATGGAGTTAAACACAAGGTCACTCGAGGAATCCCCTATTCATTTACCAAAGCGAATGGTGAAGGTGAAACCAAGCGCGCAGCAACTCAAACAATGATCAGATTCGACACCAAGGGTGAACAGGATTTCGCATTAACCCACGCAACTGAAATTGGCACCTACCTCACTGATTTATTGCACCTGAACTCACATCAGTTTCGTCAACTTGTTGTCCTTGCCCAAG
Source organism: Candidatus Nanopelagicales bacterium (assembly GCA_041689915.1). Lineage (GTDB taxonomy): Bacteria > Actinomycetota > Actinomycetes > S36-B12 > S36-B12 > UBA4592. The sequence goes on from JBDNFH010000201.1 coordinate 3,057, forward strand.
GTGAGTTTGCAGCGCTTCTTCGCATGAATCCAAGTGAGCGACTTAAGTCCCTGCGTGATCTACTCGGTGATAGCTACTACCAAAAATTACAAACTGAACTCGATGAACGCGGTAAGGCGGCTTCGCTCAAGGTGAGTCAGGCACTCTCGGCAAAAAGAGATATCGCGGTCCAAATCCAGGGTTTGTTGGCAGAGTCTGAAGTAACCGAATTACATGAGCATTTGAACGAACTTGTCGATTCAACCGCGAGTGATCCACTTGCTGTGACCCAAGAGGTGATTTCTCACTTCGAGGCAGCTGCCCAGTCGGCAGAGGTGGCTCTGGCGGGTGTGTGTGAAGTCGCGAAACCACTGGAAGCTGAGTTCAATGTTCTTCTACAAACGAAGGAAAAGCTGAACGAGTTTATTCGCCTTACTGATTTAGTCGCGCTAGCAGAAGCTGCATTGACGCAGAGGGAACTCGAACTGCCGGCAGATCAGATTCCAGGATTAATAACCCAAACACGCGAGCAAATTGGACAGCTCAAGCCATTGGTGGATTGGGAGTTTGGGAAGTCTGAGCGATTATCGAATCGCGAGGCGCTCGTTGCGCAAGTGCAAGAGTGTGAGGAGGAATTACAGGAAATCACTGACGCAATTGAAACCTACCCGCAGACTTCCTCGCAACTAAAAGCCGAGATCACGGCTTGCGCGCAGGCCGCAGTAAAAGTTCAAGAATTGGAAAGGCAGATTGAGGTACAGGAAGAAATTTTCACTGCACTAGCCGAACTTTCACTATTAGAGGCGATGAAGACCGATCAAAGTCATGATCTGGAACAGTACAAAGTAGAACTACTTGCAGGTGAACACGGCGTAACCAAGGCAGAACTTGCACTGTCGGAATCACAGCGTGAGCAACTGATACAGCGCGTTGCTGTATTGGCAAGTGAGTTACAGGTGGGTGAGTCCTGTGCTGTCTGTGGATCGATCGATCACCCAAAACCGGCAAGTATGGAGCCCGGCATTGAACTGGTCACAGAGTCGCACATTGAGGTTCTTGAAGGTGAATTGTTGAGTGCTCGGTCAGCACACAAAACACAGCTGGACCACGTAGGAGAACTTCAGACCGAAATTGAAAAAACAAAACTAGCGCTCACAGCCCTGAACGCGACGACAGCCGGGAATTCCCCAGTCGCGGTTACCGCTCAAATAGATACCTTGAAACTCGAACTAACCAACCAGCGGGAAGCACGTGATCGACTTGAATCACGTGAGTCAGAGTTGAAGGAACTTGAAGCCGAATATTCGCAAAGCAAGAAATCTGTGACCGGTACCCAGCAGAAACTTGACGGTGCCCGCAAGAAACTGGTTGCTTTTGACACTGAAATGAACCTCAAGTCCTCTGAGATCTCACAGTTACTTGAACCAGGAAAGAACGTTGGTCAAGAGATCACTGAGCTTGAAGCGAAAACCACTAGATTGAATTCATGGCTTGATGCGCAGCGGGATTTAGCGAACATGTCAAAATCGATCGCGCCGAACATTCTGGACCTGAATGCCGCTGATTTTGACAAATCATTTCTTGAAAGCCAAGAAGCACTCACTGTTGCCCAAGTTGCTGTTGACAACGCAGAGCAGGCCCGCACACTTGCAGTTAACTCTTTGAAATCCGCGGCTGCTCTTGTCACCAAGTTCGTGAAGGAGTCAAGGGGTGTTGAAAAACTTGCAGCGGAAGTAAAGGACGCGGTGGGGTTAGGTGCACTGGTCACCGCAACATCTTCAGTCAACACTAAGAAGTTGACTTTGGAAAGCTACGCCTTGCAACTTCGGTTTGCTCATGTATTGGAATCTGCGTCAATTCACTTGCGGAAAATGAGTAGCGGTCGTTTATCCTTTTTACTCGAAGAAAGTACTCAGGGTCGAGGTAATACCGGACTTGGAATCAATGTCATGGATGAGTCAACGGGGGATCCGCGACCGACCACATCACTCTCCGGTGGTGAAACCTTCTACGCTTCCCTATCCCTGGCACTTGGTTTGGCTGATGTTGTACAGAGTGAGACCGGCGGGGTTTCGCTCGAGACACTTTTTGTTGACGAAGGATTTGGTTCCCTTGACACAGATACTTTAGAACGCGTTCTCGATCAACTCGACCAACTTAAATCAGGTGGGCGCACAATCGGTGTGATCAGCCACGTGAGTGAAATGAAAGATCGATTCCCAGACCGCATTGTGGTCTCGCGTGAACCCGACGGGCCAAGTCATATTTTTCAGACCTGAGATGTGCAAGGCCTGATTTTGTTAGTCCTTGATTGGTGCGTCTCCATGTACGTCAGTAATGAGGAACCGTTCTTCATTAGCGGCAAGCTTGTCTTGAACGGCTTGCCCAAGATCCACGCCGCAGACATCTGCTAACCGGATCAAATACAGCAGGACATCGGAAAGTTCCTCACCCAAGCGAGAATTAAGCGGTGCTGATTTCGCTAGATCTTCAGCCTCGGCGGCTGGGAGCCATTGCAGTAACTCAGAGAGCTCACCCACTTCCCCCACCAAAGCCAAGAGAAGGGACTTGGGGTCATGAAACTGCTCCCAATCCCGTGCTTGGGAAAAGGCGCGCATTTGCTCGCGCAGACCAACTAATGAGTCGACATCTTTCACGAGTTAATTCTGCCCGTTGAGTTGCCGATCACGGCATTTCGCCATGCGAGAGGACGAAATTTCGTAAATCAAAATCAGGGCGGAGTTCAGGATGAGAAACTGGTCGGTTTCATGAAGTCTTCTCTACAGTCGCAAAGCCGCATCCCCGTGACCGGTGGAACTCGCTCCAAAAGGGAGTGACAGGTTCGTCTCATCCCATGGGAATGCAACGCCGACGCAAGCGGGTTCCCTTCATGACCCGAATTTGGAGGATGACATGAGTACAACCCAGCTGACCATCTACAGCACCCAGTGGTGCGGATACTGCCAGCGACTGAAGGCGCAACTTGATCGAGCGGGAGTGCCCTTCACGGAGATCGACATCGAGCGGGATGAGGCCGCTGCCGTGTTCGTCGCAACCGTCAACGGTGGCAACCTGACGGTGCCCACGGTCGTCCTGCCCAGTGGTGCGGCCTTGACCAATCCTCCGGTGGCGCGAGTGCTTGAGGCGTTGGCCGGCTGAGACCGCCCTCGACTCGTCCGGTCGTCCGGCTACGTCTGGACCGTCGTGAGGATCACCCTGAGTTACGTCGGGAGTGCCCGAACTGCTGAAGTTGTGACGTGTTTTGTGGTGGGTTACTGTGAACGTTTTGCGTTGATTCTTGCCATTGGTGGGGATCGTTTTTCTTTCTCAGCCTTCACCCGATAAATACGGAGAAGTTGATCTTGGGTGAAGTACCCACCGCGTGCCAATGCATGGGGTTGGGCCCGAATTCAAAAACGATCTTCCCTTAACAAGAGGATCGTAGTACGGGTGGGTGGCATGACGCTAGGAGTCGACGTCCCTCACGTATTTTGCCCGCGAAATGTTTCCCGTGCCTCACATAAATATGCCCGCGAATCGAGCACGATCTATGCATGGGAAATGGACTATCGATGACTGCGAAACACGAAATCACCCGGAAGTTCGCTCTCGCGTATGCGGCGGCAGCGAAACGGGATAAAAGCCGCCTGCTGGATGAAGTGTGCGCCATCACGGGTTGGAATAGGGATAACGCCAGGCGCCAACTCACAGCTGCTGGGAAACCACGCCGGGTGGGAAAGAAAACCCGTAAACCACGGGCACGAAAATACTCTGACACCTGCGTGCAGGTTCTGGCGAAAGTGTGGGCGTGGACCGGTGGGATGAGTGGAAAATATTTAGCCGTGTCGATGCGATTGAACCTTGATTTGCTGGAAGCCCACGGTGAATGTGTTGAAGGCGTCGCTGGTTACAGCACCGGGGTTCGGCAGGAACTGTTGTCGATGAGTGCGGCCACGATGGACCGTTACTTGGCACCAGCACGGAGAAAAAACACGTTGCGAGGGTTTTCCGCAACAACAGCGGGGCCGTTACTGCGCAACTCGATCACGGTTCGCAGGGCCGGGGACGAAGTGGAAGGGGTCCCCGGGGGTTCTTTGAGGGTGACACGGTCGCTCACTGCGGACCGGTGCTCAAAGGCGAGTTCGCCCGGACATTGAATCTGACGGACATGCTCACCAGCTGGGTTCACACGCGTTCTATGCGTAATAACGCCCACGTTCACATCCGGGCGGCCTTAGATCGCGCGATTGAGGCGATCCCCGTTAGTCGGACTTGTGTGTGAAAATAGGTTCGTTTACGGTCCTGGGACCGCACTTAAACCGGATGACTGAACACAACCCGGAAACCTGCCCCGCCTGCCGGAAACAAAAACCCACCAACCTCGATGAACAATTAACCAACGACTGGGGAGTCCCGTTTCTGTCAGGATGCTGTGAGACACCCCGGACGTTGTGCGGTTACCCCGAGAGGGAGACGATCAAGCGTCAAACACTTCATCAGTTCCTGGCGGTCGGTCTCATTGAGGAGAACCCGGACGACCCTTCCCGCCCGGTCAACTCGCCTCATTGGTGTTACTGAATCCACTCACGGACCCTGAACGTGGTGCGAAATGTCGGCACCAGCGTAATTGAGCCATTGCTAAGGGCGTACCTAGAAGACCTGACTGGACTCAAGGCTGCCTATGACGCCGTGGGGGTGTTACGCGTCGCGTTGTTTGACGGTGGCGGCATCGGTTTGCGTGACGATGGGCGTTTTCGGCGTGGCGATTTGATTTAGTGTGGTCACGACTTGTCGGGCGTGCCGGTGCCGCCGCTGCATGGCGCACCGGGTTCGGGGGTTTGCGGCCCGTTCTGGTATTGCTCCACGAACGTCGCCAACTGTGGGTCGGTGGCGCCACTGAGTTCGATTTGCTGACCCCAGGCGGTGGCGACCACTGGAGTCGGCAGGTTCGGGTAGGGGCTGACAAGGATGTGGGTCTGCCCATCGGCGTAAGCCGCGAGTTCACTGACGTCGGCAGCGGGCAAATTGGGCTGGTAAGTAATCCAGACCCCGCCATGCTCGAGCGAATGGACCGCGTTCTCGGTCCCCACTGGCGTGCTGTATACCCCACAGTTCTGTACGGTGCCTGAATGTTCGCCCCCGACCGGTGGGAGTACGGTTATGGCTGCCGGTATAGTGACGTGCCTACCCGTCAGATCATCGGAAGGCTGCAC
>JBDNFH010000202.1:0-1770 GCA_041689915.1 Candidatus Nanopelagicales bacterium
CAGACCACCCGACGACTCGACGCACCCGACGCCACTCCATGGGCTACGAGGTGTCTGGGGCGGCGACGGGTCGTCGGGTAGGGGCGTGAATCGACCGCGCTTGTTCAGTTTTGATCTGACCTTGCACCAAGTACTGACGGATTGGGCGTTAGCTTGTCAGTACCCATGGGGGACATAAGCGATCTTGAGAAAACCCTCAATTTTGGCTCCCATAAGCAGATGTTTAGGCCAGAGCAAATACAATTGCAGATCTAATCCGGCCCGGAACTTCCTGAATTCGGCCTAAGCCAACTACACTGGGTTAACACTGTACTGGAAAGGATTCCAGCATGTTACCGGCAGGGACACCCGGGTTAGATGGGCAACAAACAGCTGGAGCATTCGCCCCCAAGCACCAGCGCCACTGGTCCGAGACAACACATATCTATGCTTATATTTAGAACAAAAGGTATCTCCGAACCGGGGGGTTGTCCAGTTTCGTAAGCGGCTAACCGGGCGAAGCCCTTTTATCAGTTGGACACCCCGCTAATAAACCGCGTAAAAATTGCAACACAAGACGCAAGGATGCGTTTTATGAATCACGCATGGCACGAGGGGATGTCTGGCGGTGAAGTGTTTGCGTATGTCCGCCACAAGCCAGAGCAAACACTACTTTACCAACTTATCGAGCGCCATTGGCCCGAGTTTCAGTCGCACTTGGGGCAATCAGGCCGCTATTTGCCCAGGCATGTTACGCGAGAGTTTGATAAGTATCTTGAGTGCGGCCGACTGGAACACGGTTTTCTTCGGGTTCGTTGTGAAAACTGCCACCACGAACATTTGGTGGCCTTTAGTTGCAAACGAAGAGGATTTTGCCCCAGTTGCGGGGCAAGGCGCATGGTGGAAACTGCTGCATTGTTGGTGGATAACGTCTTACCCTACAAACCCATCCGTCAATGGGTACTCAGCTTTCCCTATCCCCTACGATTCTTACTTGCCAGCAACCCGCAGGTTGTCACTAAAGTGCTGGGTATCGTTAACCGGGTGTTATCAACACATCTGATAAAAAAGGCCGGTTGCAAAAAATCAGACACACATACTGGCGCCGTCACGCTAATACAGCGCTTTGGATCGGCGCTCAATCTCAATCTGCACTTCCATATGCTGTTCATTGATGGTGTTTACCAAATAAAACATAACGACCAATTGAGATTCCACCGAGTTAATGCACCGACCGGTAGTGAATTAAATACTCTCGTCGCCAAAATAGGTCAGCGCATTGCACGCCATCTTGAACGCCAGGGGCTATTAACGCGAGATGATGAGAGCAGTTATTTAACACTGGATTTGCAAGACGACGATGCCATGAACCAACTTCAAAGTCACTCCATCACCTATCGAATCGCGGTGGGCCCTCAACAGGGGCGCAAGGTCTTCACCTTACAAACCATCCCATCTTGGGAAGATGATGATTACGGTGGCAATCAGGTCGGAAAAATTGCCGGTTTCTCCTTACATGCCGGCGTGGCAACAAAAACCCGTGAACGTAAGAAGCTAGAACGCTTGTGCCGCTATATTGCACGCCCTGGCGTATCAGAAAAGCGTTTGGCATTGACCTCCCATGGCAAGATCAGATATGAGCTGAAGACACCTTACCGGGATGGCACAACGCACGTGATCTTTGAACCCTTGGACTTTATTGCCAAGCTGGCGGCACTGGTGCCTAAACCTCGCGCCAATCTAACGCGATTTCATGGGGTTCTGGCACCGAACAGCAAGGGTAATCATCCC
>JBDNFH010000203.1:0-12958 GCA_041689915.1 Candidatus Nanopelagicales bacterium
GATACGTGAGTTAGCCGATTCCCATAGGGTGCATCATCGGACCATTCAGGGGTGTCTAAATCTGGCGCGGCAGCCAGGCAGTGGACGGGGTCCGCTAATTTAAGTGCGTGAAGCACAGGCCCGTAGGCGGGCACGTCCGCGAGATCCTCGAGTGAGGATATTGCGTGTGCGCGCTCTTCTTTGGCAAGCCGAGCACAATCATTGCCAATTCGCATGGCGTGAGCCCAAGCAGGCTAACCGCCCGCATAGGTCACTGGGACCCAGCACATTCTTCACTCATTTTTGACTCTATCCGGTTCACGCCCGAGGTTTTTCGGGCTTTCAACTACAGAGGTTTTTCGGAACAATTCTTAAACTGAAAATGCGGGGAGGGGTTGGGGACGGTTGCTGTACCGGCGACAAAATAAACCGGGGAACTAGGCATTAAAACACACGGAAAGTGGGATGTTTGGGTGCTTAAATGTCCGTTGTGCTCCCTGGAAAACCCTTCTGGGGAGCACCGACCCCCTACTTGTGAGGGAAAAGTGTGGGGTGAGTGACGGGACTTGAACCCGCGGCATCTGCGACCACAACGCAGCGCTCTACCAGCTGAGCTACACCCACCATGCTGATCTGAAAATGTGTGATCTTGGGACCAGCCGGCAAAGCATATCTCGTGCACTTATCAAGGCGTCAGGGCCTTGAATTATTTACTGCTTGACCTGATTGGGTTGATGTATCGGACTTCTTTGAACTGAGCGAATCCTTTATCGCACGAATAGACGGTGCCACCAGTTTCTAAGGCCAACGCCGCAATGTGAATGTCGTTGATCAGCAAATCTGAGCGTCCTCGTTGGGTCACCCGTGAATGGTGAAGCAGTGAGCGAACGCGATTCAAGTGACCGGGTTGGGGTGTCAGGGGAGTCACGTTCGGCGAATCCAGCCATTGCTCAACAAGGTCTATCGCAGCCGGAAGTGTCATTGGTGCTTGTGAAATTTTTGGACTTGTCAACATTCTTATGCAACTGAGAGACACGACCCAGGGAAGGCCAATTGGTTCTGGTTCATTCAAAGACTTTTTCCACCATTCGCGGGCCTCAGCGTGGAGTGGGGAAGCTAAATCAGTGGCATAGATAAGAATATTTGTGTCAACGACTTTCATCTTTGTATTGATGTCACTTCAGACAATGTTTCCTGCGTAACTCGAAGGAAACGAGCTATCTCATCGTCGGGATCATCCTCGTAGGAAAGCGCGACCCCAGGAACCATTCCACCAAGACTCACGGTCGGAGGATCGATCTCCCGGTGCGCTTGAGTTCCCTGAGCGGAAATTAGTCCTTGTCGGAGGGCTAAATTAACGACCTCTTTGAACGTCAGTCCGTGTTGGTGGGCGTACTCCTTGAGGTCTATCGCAATATCTTCGTCGATCGTGAGTGTTGTTCGCATTCCCAGATCTTAGCCTGTGGACATCAAAACATCAAATATTACGGGTGCTCGACCACGTGAATTGCGCTGATGGTCTTGGCAGTGTCGCCGTCGGGGCCGGGGTGCTCTACAAATACGGCATCGCGGTAGTAGCGCAGTTCAGCGATGGATTCGCGAATGTCGGCGAGGGCGCGGTGGTTGCCGGTTTTTTCCGGAGTATTGAAATAGACCTTTGGGTACCAGCGACGGGTGAGTTCTTTGATGCTGGAGACGTCGATTAGGCGGTAATGCAGGTACTGGTCAATGTCGGGCATGTATTTGGCGAGAAACCCGCGGTCAACGTAAATGCTGGAGCCGGCAAGTTGGCCCTTTCCATCCTCGGGGATGTATTCCTTTATATAGGCGAGTACTCGCGCTTGGGCATCTGAAAGTGAAAGTCCGTCGGGGATCTCCGTGATCAAGCCGGAGGCCGTATGCATATTGGTGACAAAGTCATCCATATTTTCCAGGGCTTTGTCACCTGGCTTGACCACAAAACTGACGCCTTCATCGATTTCGGTGAGATCGGCTTCGGTTACAATTGCAGCGATCTCAACAATTTCGTCGTTTTCGGTGCTCAGGCCGGTCATCTCAAGGTCAATCCAGATTAAGCGGTCGTTTTGAGCCATGGTGCGAGCCTACGCTGCTTCCAATTCCTCCGGTGGCGTGGGAACTATTGCGACGGGGACTTTTGCCTTATGGAGCACGCCATTACTCGTTGAACCAAGTAGTGCTCCGATTGCTGCATTTCTGCCGCGGGTCCCTAAAACAATCAGGACGGCGTTTGTCGCCGATTCGAGCAACGCTTGCACGGCTGGTGCTCGGACGAGGTGCTCGACAACTTTCACATCGGGGTATTGCTCGGTGTAACCGGCAAGAATTTCGGCGGCCAGTCGTACTTCGTCGTCTGCCAGATGCTCCAGGGGAAGTGGCACCGGACCGTCGGGGGTAATAATCAAATCAAATGAAGGAACATCCCACGCGTGAACAGCAACGACGGTGAAGCCGTGCCGACTTGCTTCATCAAAAGCAAAATCAAGAGCGGCGAGTGAATGCTTAGATCCATCAAGGCCAACAATGATTTCTTTTGCGCCTGGGCGTGGATCATCACGCATCACTATCACTGGACAACTCGCGTGCGAAGCTACTTGTGAACCAACTGAGCCAAGAAGAAGTGCGGTAAAGCCACCGCGACCGCGTGAGCCAAGGACGAGTAGTTCGCAGCGATCGCTTGCGGTGAGAAGCAAAGAGGAAGGGGTTCCAATCTCAACGGCTATCTGAACGTCAGCTAAATCGAGATCGGCGGCAATCCGGGTCAGATCTTCAATTGAGCCATTACGCATGTCGTCAATCAAATCAAGTCTTGGTGGCAAGGACACGCCAAATGCGCTCGAAGCAGTCGTTGGCATAATCGCGTGGGCCAAAGTGATGCCGCGTCCTCGGACCTTCGCTTCATTAACGGCCCATAGGGCTGCCTTCACTGATCCATCTGAGCCATCCATTCCGACCACAATGCGTCCGGCAAAGGGATCGATTGATAAGTCTTGGGCCGACGAGTCGTTGCTCTGCTTGGTCATGTCCCAATTGTTACCCGAAATCACTCAAAGAACTAGGGGTATTGGTCCTTAGATTTCGGAGTGAGACAAGCGACAAGTCCAAGATGGGCATGCGACACGTCTGGGATGTGAACGCATGTACTAATCTACCGGGACGGGCTTGCGTTATCACAATTAGGCGAGGATCATCGCCCCCGAAAAACAAGCATTGGCAAGGTTTAGCCGAATTCATCAGGAGGCAGCGGTGTCACAGACTCGCACGCTTGCCCGGAAATCATCACGATTCACGTTTTCCTGGACCCGGATGCGTGCCAATTTTGGCTCCGGGGCCGGTCTGCCTTCGTGGTGGATTGAAGTCATAATCATCGGTACCGGTTATTTGCTGTATCAGGGTGTGCAAATCTTCGTGACCGGATCAGCGGCTTCTGCGGTTTCGAGGGCGCATTGGATTTGGCAGGTACAGTCCTATGTGCATCTCAACCCTGAGGTGGCTATCAATCAGTGGGTCGCAGGGAATGATTTCCTGTTGTATTCAACCGGTTACTTCTACGGAATTCTGCATTTCGCTGTGACCCCATTAGTTCTTATTTGGGTGCGTTTCTGGCACCGGGACCAGTACGCAATGCTGCGAAATGTCTTGATCGGGACCAGTCTGGTCGCCTTGATCATGTACTGGGTTGTTCCACTTGCTCCACCACGGTTGTCCATGGGAAATATTGTCGACACCCTGCGTGTTGAAAACATCCTCTCCGCCGCCGATCCAACCGGTCCGGCGTCCATGGCAAATCAATACGCCGCAATGCCGAGTTTGCATGTGGCCTGGGCGGTTTGGGTTGCCCTCGCACTTTATGTGTGCCTGCGACCGCGAACATGGCGCGTGGCGGTTTGGCTTTATCCCGCTGCAACCACTTTCGTTGTGATCGGTACTGGTAATCACTTTATTGCCGATGCCCTAGCGGGAGCGCTCCTTGTTTGGCTCTGCTGGTTCGTGGCATCACGTGTTCACGCCACCTTGCAGGGGTCGCAACGGGTATTCGAAAATAATCACATGAATGTTGTTTAGAACCTTGGAGTCTGGGTATACCTATCTATGACCGGCCGGGACAGTGGCGTTCGCGACGGTATTGACCAACAGATCAGGGAGTTAACATGTCAGAACTCGTACTTGACCAAGAGGCCCAACTGTGGGCCCGATTGCGTCTGGGCCGAATATCAAAGTGTGGTGTCACGTTTGCGATCTCACGATTGATCGCCTAGTGTTCCCCCATCAAGGGGAGTACCCCAAAGCTAGGTGTCGTCAATACGGAGTGGCAATCCATTCCCGGTTCCTAGGCCAATGAGAGTTGGTGGCGGAGACCTTGCGTGAATAGCGTAAGGATTTGGCGTGGACGTTTCCATTTGGGCCTGGATTGGCCTCCTAGTAGTTGTTTTCGTCATGTTGGCCATTGACCTCTTTATGCACAAGTCAGCGCATGTGATCGCGGTAAAAGAAGCCGCGATCTGGACGGGTATCTGGGTTGCCGTCTCGGTGATTGTCGGCATCATTATTTGGATTTATTACGGCAGTGAATTTGGATTGCAGTTTTTCACCGGCTACGTCATTGAGAAGTCACTTTCCGTTGACAACGTGTTTGTTTGGGCATTAATTTTCTCCTTCTTCGCCGTTCCCCGCCAGTACCAGCACCGAGTGCTTTTCTATGGAGTTCTGGGGGCACTGGTTTTCCGCGCAATCTTCATCGCGGCAGGTGCAGCAATGATTGCATCCGCTTCATGGGTGCTCTACATTTTTGGCGCTTTCCTAGTGTTCACCGGAATCAAGATGCTCATGCAGCGTGATGAGCACTTTGACGTAAGCCAATCTAAGACTCTAAGAGTGTTTCGCAAGTTCGTTAAATCGACAGATGAATACGACGGTCAAAAATTCTTCACCCGGCGCAATGGGGTGCTCTTAGCAACCCCACTTCTCGCAGTGCTTGTGGTTGTTGAAGTAACCGACATTATTTTTGCGGTCGACTCGATCCCAGCGATTTTTGCGGTAACACAGGAGCCGTTCCTGGTATTTGCTAGCAATGCGCTCGCGATCCTGGGTCTGCGCGCCATGTATTTCTTACTTGCAGATCTCATCCACCGATTCATCTACCTCAAGCTTGGGCTTTCTCTCGTACTGATTTGGGTCGGCATCAAGATGATTGTTGGTCACGCTTTCTTTGATATCCCAACTGTGCTCAGTCTTGGTGTTGTGATCGCTTTGATTGCCGGCTCGGTAATTGCAAGTTTGATTGCGACGAAAGGTAAAGATCCACGGGACATGCAACAATCTGCGCATGAGTGAGCCGGTGCAGGTTCCGGCACCGGAGCTAGCGGAGTTTTACTCGTGGCCGCTTGGCTGGTGGGTGCGAGCCATGATGCTGCACACGCTCGACGGTGCCTATTTCGGTCCTGATAACACTAGTAAAAGTCTGTCGAATCCGCGTGATCGTGATGTATTACGCGAAGTCCGGCGTCTGGCTGAAGTAGTACTGGTTGGCGCCGCCACAATTCGCGCAGAACGCTACAAGCCAATGCGCACAAATGCGGTCGTGGCAATCGTGTCACGTTCCCTGGATCTCCCCTGGGAAGAGCCACTCTTTGGTGAATCAACCCACACGCCAATTGTGTTCACAGCCAATGCAGCAATCAGCTCAAAAAATAACGGTGACGCATTCGCACTGGCGATGGAGATGCAGGAACAGGACAAGGTGGCGCTCGTCCACCTGGATGACCCGGCAATTGATTCACTCGGCTACCTTCGGGATCAAGGCCACGAGCGGATTGTGTGCGAGGGCGGACCACGCTTACTTGAGTCGCTTTTCCCATTTGTCGATGAACTTGATTTGACCACAGCACCATTCTTAGTTGGCACCAAGCCGGCCGGTATCCAAGAAATCCAAGGAGAAGAAATGGCAGGGGAACGGACCAGCTGGGATTTGGCGAACTGGTGGCGTGAGGACCAATACACCTACGCAAAATATTTGCGCAAAAACTAGTGGGTTGGTGCGGGGCGGTGCTCGTTAGTAGGCGCCTTGCAGTGCCCAGAAAACCACTGCTGCAGCGGACGCGACATTGAGGGAACTCACGTCATTGGACATCGGGATATGCACGCTCTGGTCGCAAGTTTCCAGAGATGCAGCGGTGAGTCCTTCGCCTTCTGTGCCAAGGATTAATGCAATGCGGTCGTGGGAGCGCGTTGCGAATTCTCGTAGGTCTTGGGATGGCTGCCCACCAATATTCTGCGGTGAAACTGCGACCGTGTGAAAACCTTGTTCTTTGAGCGCGTTGATTGACGCCGGCCAGTTGGGAATGCGGGTCCATGGCAAGGTAAACACCGAGCCCATGGAGACTCGGATGCTGCGGCGGTAGAGCGGGTCTGCGCACTCGGGCGTCACCAAAATTGCATCTATTCTAAGTCCGGCAGCTGCGCGAAAAATCGCTCCCACATTGGTGTGGTCCACAATATTTTCCAGCACTACGACTATTTTTGTTCCTTCAAGGACCGACTCAATACTTTGCGGAGCAGGCCGGATCATCTCGGCAAGTGCGCCCCGGTGCACATGGAATCCGGTCAACTTTTCCAGGATTTCGTGACCACCCGTGAAAACGTCGATATCGCCAAAATCGTTGTCCGAAATACTGGGCAGCAAGAGCCGCATTTTCGCCAGCCAATTGTCGGCCATGAGAATCGAGACAGGAGTGTGCCCGCAGGCGATCGCACGCTCAATAATCCTTGCGCTCTCAGCTATGTACACGCCGTTTTCTGGCTCGGTTTTCCTGCGTAATGCGACATCGGTTAAGTCTCGATAGGCGGATAGTCGCGGATCGTCGGCTGTCTCAATGATGTGAATTGGCATTTTGCAGATTTCCGAAGGCGGACATTACCCGTAGTATGGCATTGCGCGTTCGGAAGTGATGAAGTAGTGAAGTAGCGAAGTAGTGAAGTCAAGGCGTGCACATTTGGTGGATAGACGAATATGTCAAGTTTGTGATATCGCATTGATGACATATTTCGAAAGTCAAAGTTTAATATGTGCGGGCTAACTGCGCGAGGTAGCCCGGTGACCTAGTTCAGTGACCTAACCCAAGGGTGCACCCTGATCGGCGAATAATTCGTCAACCTGTGGCATGATCGCTTCGGCGTAATCCCAGGTGAGGTGTTGATTGTCGCGGTGGGTGGGAGTTCCGTTTACTTCAGCGGGGCAGGTGCCGCCGGGGCAGATCAGGTCGTCAAGGGATACCGATAGAACATTTGGCTTGTCCCTGGCAATCGCACGAGTGATTTCTTCAAAAGATTTTGTGCCTGTTTTAACATCCACATCCTGATCGCAGGATGTGGGGTTGGCGCCGGTGGACAGACAATCAAGCATTGAGGTTTTCGTTTCTGGCATTGGTTCAATAATCACGATTTTTTCGGTGAATGGTGCCATTTGATCCAGAGCCCTTTGGGTTCCCTGGGCAACGGCCTCGGCCCAGCCAGGTTGATTCGCGGAGATAATCTTCCCGTCAACGAATAGGTTGCGACTAAGTACGGACCGCGAAGCAAGCACTGTCACCGCTGGTGTGAATTCTTTCGCAGCCGCGATCGCCGGAGCCCATAGTCGCTCCTGGCAATTAAACAGAGTGTCCTGTGATTGCGGTTCCAGCGCGGGAATGTCCATCCAGGGGCAACTAAGTTTAGTGACAAAAACGACGGTGAATCCCTTTTCTTCGGCGTAAGCTGCAAAACCTTGACGCCAAAAATTTGCATGGGAATCACCAACAACCAGAACGGTTTTACCGCCGCCGCTCGAGTCGACCGCGATGTTGGCGCTTGGACCGTCTGACTCCTGTTGTCCTTGGGCCGCGGTGTTAATGAGGTTGGCCGACGCGGCAGGAACGCGCAAGACCGCAAGCGTGATCAGTGCCGCACTGATGGTTGCAATAACTCCAATGCCGACCGTTAATTTTCTGGCCTTTGGTGCTGTCAGGGAAATATTCAGGAACGGTTTCTCGACTAATCGGTAGGTCAACGCAGCAAGACCAATGGTGACGACCAGAACGATCGGGACCCGGTAGCCCCAGAACTCGGGGATCACACCCACTAATCCGCCGAGGACGATCACGGGCCAGTGCCATAGATAAATCGAATACGACCAGCGACCCAAACTTCGAGCGTTTCGAGTCCTAAGAACAGCGAAAACTTGTGAATCGTCTGAAATGCTGACGCCGAATAAAATCCCAACCGTTGCGATAGCGCCGGCAACACCAACTTGCCAAGGGTTAAGATTTGACAGTGAAGTGCTGACCAGCAAAAGCAAGGCAAGTGAGCCGGCGCCAATCGCTGGAGCAAAGCGGGTGACAGTGTTAGGTGGTCTGCCCAGTTGATTCCATTTCAGCATGATCGCAGCGAGGGTTGCACCGGCAATGAGTTGATAGGCGCGAGCAATCGTGTTGAAGTAGGCGGAGATTTCATTACCGGAATCCATCGCGGCTGAGATCGCGATGAGAACGGTGAGGAGTACAACGAAAAATGGGATATTAAGTCGTTCGCGAATCGAGCGAATAGACAAGACGGCCAGCATGAAAACCGGCCAGACTAAGTAGAACTGTTCTTCAACTGAGAGTGACCAGTAATGCAGAACCGGACTGACCGCGCTCGCCTGCGCGAAGTAGTCGGTGGCTTGCCCCATGAAGTACCAGTTCGAGACATAAACCGAGGCAAATGCGAAACCCTCACGGTTTGTCGAGACTTCCAGTGGCGTGGCCCAGAATTGATACGCGATTGCGGTAACAACCAATACCAATAGGGCAGCGGGGAAGAGCCTACGAACTCGGCGGGCGTAGAAGGCCCATAGTGAAATTGAATTAGTGCGTAGCCGCTCGCGTAGAAGTAGTGAAGTAATGAGGAATCCGGAAAGTACGAAGAAAACATCAACGCCAACGAAGCCGTTGTCAATGCCAGGCATGTTAGCGTGGAATAGCACCACCAAGATTGCGGCTACTGCCCGAAGTCCGTCAATGGGAGTGAGGTGAACGAACTCAAGTGCTGACCTTGGCACCGAATTGGTGGTGGTGATAGGGGCCGACACCGAGCAAGTCTCACATGGGCTCGGAACCTTTACTGGGCGAGTATGAGTTGAATGTCATTTGTTCCATGAGCGTTAATACGTACTGGGACTCCCCAGTCTTGTTGATGCATGTGACAGACCCCGTGCTCTGTGTCGACATCGCATGAGGCCCCTTTGGCGGCAACGTGGAGAACTCCGTGGGGAATTTGCGAGTTGAATCGTAATTCTCGAGTGAGTTCAGTGCCGGTGCCACCTCCCTGGAGTATCAGTTCGGTGGGAGTGGAACTCAGTGAAAGTTGGGTGGATGGCCCGTAACGATCGTCACGTTTTTGGCCGGGGGGTGGAGTGAACAGAACGGTGAGTGTCACTTCGCCGGCTGAGATTTCCAACTCGGGGCGGATAGTCTGCAGTTCTTCGCCCGTGATGTTGAGTGGGTCCTGGATGGGAATACTGGAAACCAACCCGATCGCGGATTCGACAACCAAAAGGCGCTCACCACTTGGAGCGAGGCAGAGATCACTCGGTTCGGCTAAGTCTCGTGCCAAAGTACTCACCACTCCCGTGCTCGGGTTAAACATGCGGACTGCGCCGTTATAGGTGTCGGCGATATAGACGACTTCATTGTCCGTGGTAATGCCCAGTGGGTGCTGTAAGCGTGCTTGCTTCGATGGGCCATCAATATGCCCAAAGTCAAAAAGCCCTGTTCCAATGGATGTGGAAATAATATTTGATTGCATATTTCGCAGCGAAGACGTTTCTGCGTCAAGGATCCAAAGGCCCTCGCGTGAGTTGGCTAGCGCGGAAGGCTGAGCAAACCATGCCTGATCCACTGGACCGTCAACAAGTCCTTCGTGTGTAGTTCCAGCATAAATCCCAACCGTGACCTGCAACGGATCAAAGAACCAAATTCTGTGGTCACCTGCCATGGCGATGTAGATGACTCCATCGCGGTATTCCAGATCCCATGGCGTCGAGAGTGGAGTGCGCAGCGCCGCACCATGATCTGAATCTCCGGGTCGCCACTGCTCGCCAGTACCCGCAACTGTGGTTACTTGTTGGGTAGTGAAGTTAATGCCACGTAGTGCATGGTTTGCCGTGTCAGCGACTAAAACATGTTGTCCAATTTTTTCGGCCACATCACGGGGTAGTACGACCGCGCCATATGGTTCATTGAATTGGGCCTCGGTAAAACTCCCGTCAACAAACCCACGCGTGCCAGAACCAATTCGTTGAATAGGGGAGTTGGGTTCGGCAAAAGTAGCAACTGCTAACGAGTGATTACCGCTGTCGCTAATGAGTACTCGTTCACTATCGAGTGCCTCGATTTTCCCCGGTTGCACATATTCGGTTGCGCGAGTCACATCAGCTTGGAAGTGACCCTCCCCACGCACAAGTTGCCCCGTGGATTCATAGTTTGGAATCAAGTCAACAATCGTGGCAGCAATTGCGTGCGCGTGGCCTTCACCGGACCACGTCCCCATAATCTCCCCAAGCGGGTCCACGAGAACGAGGGTTGGCCAGCCACGCACACCGTATGCGCGCCAAGTGGACATTTCTGGATCATTCAAGATCGGGTGTTCGATCCCGTGCCGTTGGGCGGCGCTTCGAATAGCTCCGGAATCTTTTTCAAACTCGAACTTTGGCGAGTGAACACCTACCACGGTGAGAACGTCGGCGAACTCGGCTTCCATCGGCCGGAGTTCGGCAAGGACATGATGGCAATTCACGCAACACAGGGTCCAGAAATCGAGGAGGAGGAATCGCCCAGCGAAATCGCTGAGCGCCAGCCTGCGACCCCCGGTGCCGATCCACGTGTCGCCAACGAGTGCTGGTGCACTCATGTCAGTCTTCGAGTTGATCGAATAACTCCTGTGTTAAAGCCTGCCAAGTGCAGTCCGCCATGGAATCTGGCATGTTCAATTTTTATGCAACGGTTCATGACCACGTTCAATCCCGCTTCGTGTCCTCGTTGTGCGATCTTTGGATCTTCGATCCCCAGTTGTAGCCAAAGTGTTTTCGCCGAAGACTCAATGGCCTGATCCAAGACCTCGGGGAGATCGCTGGGTTTGCGGAATACATCGACAATGTCGGGTGCCGCCGGAAGATCACGGAGGCTCGCAAAAACTTTGTGTCCCAGAATTTCGCTTTCGCGAGGGTTGACAAACCAGACGGTGAAGTCCGAGCTCGACAACAGATATGTCCCCACAAAATAGGAGGCTCGGGCAGCATTATTTGATGCACCGACGATAGCAACTGTCTTTGAGTTTTGGAGAATTTGCAGCCTCTCCCGTGCACTGGGGGTTTCCCAATTTGAGTGTGAGCCAGAAGTGGATCGTGACATTAAATTCCCTCCGTTGCGGTCGTGAGCGCTTGATCTATATCCCACCAAATGTCTTCGATGTCTTCGAGTCCCACGCTGATCCGGATGAGATCCGAGGGTATCCCGGCTGCTTTTAGTTGCTCGTCATTGAGCTGTTGGTGCGTGGTACTTGCGGGGTGAATAATGAGCGAGCGGGCGTCTCCAATATTTGCGAGGTGGCTCAGAAGTTGCACATTGTTAATAAACTTCTCTGCCGAGTCGTAGCCACCCTTGACCCCAAATGAAAACACAGCTCCAGGTCCAGCAGGCATGTACTTCTTCGCACGTTCGTAGTGTTGATGCGCAGGGAGTCCTGCATAGGAAACCCATTCCACGCGGGGGTCGGCATCGAGTCGGATGGCGATTTCCCTAGCGTTCGCAACGTGCTCCGCCATGCGTTGCGGGAGGGTTTCGACGCCCTGCAATAGGAGGAAGGCGCTGTGTGGGGAAAGAGCGGGACCAATGTCGCGCAATTGTTCAGTGCGCAATTTGGTGAGGAACCCGTATTCCCCGAAGTTGTCCCACCACTTAATACCTCCATAGGAATCAACCGGCTCAGTCATTGTGGGGAATTTCCCGCTGCCCCAGTCAAATGTCCCGGCATCAACCACGGCGCCGCCCATGGTCGTGCCGTGTCCGCCGAGAAATTTAGTCACAGAGTGAATCACAATGTCAGCGCCGTGTTCAATGGGTCGGCATAGGTAAGGAGTGACCGTTGTCGCATCGACGACTAGGGGAATATTTGCCTCGTGTGCTACATCAGCTAGTCCGCGAATATCGGCGACCAGACTTGCCGGATTAGATACCACCTCGGCAAAAACAGCCTTCGTAGTTGGCTTGATCGCCGCCGCAAAATCTGCGGGGTCATCTGAGGCGACGAATGTTGTGTCTATTCCGAATCGACGCATCGTTACGTCAAGCTGGGTAATCGTGCCCCCATAGAGCGAAGCCGATGCAACGATTGAGTCGCCAGCCCCAGCGAGTGCTGCGAAGGTACAAAACTCTGCGGCTTGTCCACTTGCTGTTGCAACGGCGCCCAATCCACCTTCGAGGGAAGCAATTCGTTCTTCAAGTGCTGCAACTGTCGGATTGCCGATTCGGGAATAGATGTTTCCGTATTTTTGTAGCGCGAACAATGTTGCGGCATCGTTTGTATCTTCAAAAACGAAGCTAGTGGTCTGATAAATGGGAACCGCCCGTGCGCCGGTCGTGGGGTCTGGCGTTCCACCCGCGTGCAAAGCCCTGGTGCGGAATCCAAATTCGTGATCGCTCATGTGTCTCCATTTAGTTGGTGGATATTAATGGGATCGGGTCCTCTAGACCCATTTCAGTGCGCGTTTCTCCAGCGTAGCGAGGATAAAGTCAGTTGTCTTACCGAGAATTGCCAAACTGATAATTGCTAAGAGCAAAATGTCGGTTCGCATAGTGTTTTGGCTATCGATCAGCAGGAACCCAAGCCCTTTTGAACTCGCAATTAGCTCTGCGGCGACAACAAAGAGCCAACTCTGCGCGAGGCCCAA
>JBDNFH010000204.1:0-5356 GCA_041689915.1 Candidatus Nanopelagicales bacterium
CATCCGCCCGGCGTGGCTATGAGGATTGGTGGCAGGCGCTGGATTGGGTGCGGGATGGGTTATTGGCGGGTGGGATGATGCGGGAAACGGAGGTGAACCGGGCGATGCCGAAGGCGCGGCCGTGGATTCAGTTGGGCGCAAAAAAAATACCAACAGCGCAGTTCCATCGGGAGACAAATCTATCTGACACAATCAGCAGCCAACAATCGGCATTCACTGATTCCAAACGGCGATTATATACTTGCCAAAGCAGACACCAGTTTGCATATTGGCTTCAAGGAGATACCGCCATGAACCTGTCAGACCCCATCTTTCACGACGATAAGGCCGCTCGCGCCTACATGGAAGCGCAGCGTTGGGTTAATGGTGTCGTCTGCCCGCATTGCGGCGGCATTGAAAAGTGCAAGCGCCTCGAAGGTGCCAAGCATCGCCCCGGCCTTTTCCAGTGTGGCGATTGCCGCAAGCAGTTTACGGTAACCGTCGGCACGATCTTTGAGCGTTGCAAGGTTGCCTTGTCAAAGTGGATGCTGGCGACATATTTGATGGCTTCGTCAAAAAAGGGTTTCTCTGCCCACCAACTGCACCGTTCCATCGGCGTAACCTATAAAACCGCGTGGTTCATGTGGCATCGCATTCGTGAGGCGATGACTGATAACACCAACTCCAATTTCGGCGCTGGCGGTGGCACAGTTGAAGTCGATGAAATTTTCATTGGCCGCGAACCCGGCAAGCCTGTGCGCCGTGGCATTGGAGATAAGATGAAAGTGCTGACACTTGTTGATCGATCCACTGGCCGCGCCAAGTCCATAGTGGTAGATGACCTCAAAATAAAGACGCTTCTGCCGATCCTTCAAGCGCATATCGCCAAGGCAACCGTCCATACCGACGAAGCCATGCAGTATGACAACATCGGCAACCACTTCGCACTTCATGCGACCGTCAACCACGGCGCAGAAGAGTATGTTCGCGGCGACGTGACGACGAACACCGTGGAAGGCTATTTCAGCATCTTCAAGCGCGGCATGAAGGGCGTTTACCAGCACTGCGGCAAGCAGCACCTGCATCGCTACGCTGCAGAATTAGCCTTCCGCTACAGCAACCGCTCGGCCAACGGCGTTGAAGACACCGAGCGCGCGGCCCTGATAGTCAAGGGCGCGGAAGGCAAGCGCCTGACCTATCGGCGGACTGACTCAGTTTTTGCCTGAGTTTCGCAACTTGGTCGCCCGCTTACTGGACGACTGGTCATCATCCGAAGATTGACGCTTGGCAGAAGCCGAGGCCTCATCGTGAGGCTTCGGCTTCATGATGAGAAGGTTGCGCACCGTCTCTTCAAACTTTGTATCAGTTGACATGAAGCGGCTTTACCTCCAATTCGCGAAGAATCCGGTTAATCGCGGCCCCCTCATCGCCCTTCCAGTTTGTGACCGCATCAATGCGGTTCGCGGCTTTGTCTCGCATCTTCTGTGCGCCGGTGCTGCCGCTCTCCAAAAGAACAACAATCGACACGGGCCTTTGGATCTCATATTCAGCAGCCATTTGCAGGTGCATCGCCTGCCACAGCTTCTCGTTGTCCCTTGCGAGGAACAACGCTAATGGCTTGTCATGGCCTGCCTTACGCAAAACGAAATCTGGGATGACCTCTTTGTTGTCCGGGAACACTGGAACCCCGAACTCCACGGAAAGGCCGTCTACTTCGAGCGCGTCCAGCCTCCTTGCTACATCTTCGACGAATGAGTTTCTAGTGCGCTCTTGCGTCTGCTGTGTCATATCTTGCAAGCGGAGGAGAAGCGCCATGAAGTCTAGCGACCTTCTCTCCAGATCGCCCTCCAAGACATCTGGGATAGCCAATTCCCCGGAGTCCTCGTCATAGGCTCCACCATAGATCGACAAGACTTCTTGGAAGTTTGCGAGCCGCTGCTTCGAGTCAAGCGTTGCCCCCTCGCTCTCAAAGCGGGCAACGGTAAGGGCATCGTCCACGATCTTGAATGTGTGCCCAGGTTGTGGCCCAACGACATAGAAACCGATGGGGTCCCCGGTAAGCGCATCCGCGAAGGGCGTAGACACACCAAAGCCTCCACGGAACGGGCTGACCCGCACTTCGGCGCAGAAAGCCTTGCATATGCGCTGTTGCAGGGACATGGCTTAGTTGATCCTCAAAGACGACTGATACTTGAAGCGGAACCACTTCGCGGCAATCTCTAACGCAATGATATCATTCATTGATTCCCCGCTCAAGGTGTATTCTCTTCTTCGGTGTTTGGTCCTTGCCGCAGGCATGCGCTGCTGCCCTAAGGGCTTGATCATCCCTGAAGAAATGAGGGACACGTCACCGCAGAAACTGTGAACATGCCAGCCAAATGGGTTGTGGGCGACGTCATACTCGACTCGGACCAGCACCTTAGTGTCGTTTTTCAGCACCTCGCCGAGGACCATCTGAAAGGATGGCACATCCACGTGGTAAGCGATCATAAGTCGAAAGTGCGACCCAAGTGCATCAAACTCAACCACGGCCCATCGCCACTTTCTCGTGAGAGGGAAGCATCCGCCAGTCTTGAACGAAAGAGGGAAGACGCGCCGTTGTGGCTTTTCCTGCGACCAGACTGCGTCCGTCACGTTCGTCTTGGGCGCTGTGATCACTTCTCTGAGGTGCATGCGGCGAAACTCGAAAATCCTACGCCACCTTGACCGCCGCTGCCATGCGCGTCAATCCGCTTTCTCAAGTATATAATCGCCTTCCAAACAAACGGCCAACTTACAAGTAGGACCCAGGCCCCAGCGAAGAAAAAATGATAAATACCCGGCATATGACCAACGCGCGTTGGGCCTTCTTGCTGCGCCCTTTTGCAAGCCCGTACATTTTACCACTTTTCAGCATTGCTCAGCAGCGCCGCACAAAGTGAGATACGCGGTCATGCAATACTGTACGCTAACCGAATCATTGCTTCCAATTCATCTTCAATGATTGCGCGTGCCTCCCTAAGGCGATTTACTGTTCCATCGTCAGCACAGAAGATTCGTCCAGACTGAAAGCGCCCACCCCCTGTTTGCTGCTCGACGAATAAGCCATCCGCTGCCAAATCACTTAGTTCGTAAGAAATATCGCGACCGTCCACAACCCTCCTTTCCGAAAACAAATGCGTTGCAAATACAATGTCACGAAGACGCCGCGCCAAACGTGCAATAGCAACTGCACCTTCGGAGTCATTGAGCGGAATATGCAAAACCTTACCGCCTCCTGTTTCCAGAAACTCTTCGGCAATTGGCGAATTATAGAAGCTAGCAACGTATAAAAGAAAATCTTCCTCATTACACCCATGCTGTTGCATCTGAGAAAACATTTCTGCAGCATCTGGCCCAAGATTATTTGGCATCCCATCAAGATAACGGCCGCGCTGTGGATTTTCGCAACCAGTGTAGCTTAATTGCTGCCTCGTACCGCCATGGAGCTTGACGAACATTTCATCCCGAACAACAAAAGCTTTCAGACCGTGAGTCGATGAAGTAGCCGTGGTAAAAATCAACTTTGGTGTAAGCGAGTGAGCTTCTGGAAAGCCCCACTGAGTCATAGTGCCGTACCCTACCGGCTTGCCTTCATTAACGTTACGCGGAACCTTAAGTGCAGGTTCATAATAAACCCAAGATCGCATGACAGCAGACGGATACCAGCAGTCACTATTGGGCGCAGTCCCCGAAACAACAAGCTTAAGCTTCGCGGGGTCATACGTCAGCCGACTTCCCTCCACCTCATCAATGAACGCACGTATCCGCACTGCGTCATCCTTACTGATTAGGTAATCGCGAAGGAACGCCCGTATAAACAGTTCTCGCTGGCTAGAAGGCTCGGATGCGCATGCAAAAAATCGTTGAGCCTTAGATGCCAGAATATCTCGGGTTGGCGCACGAAACAAGCTATCAAGCGCAGTTATCAAACCTGGCCATTTCTTTAAGAAAACTGAACGCTCATTAGCTTGCTGCGGAAATAGAGGTGGCCCGGAGGCGATTACTTGCGGAACTACTGCGCCAATCGGCAGTAGCGAATGCTTGTGGGCTGACGTTGGGACTAGGGTCTGGGGCGAAGGCCATCCCGACCAGTCTTCAGTGGCGGCTCGTGCAAGGAGATCAAGTCGACCCTGCGCGTCAGTGAAGACCCTCAGATCAAAGAAATTAAATCCTTCCGACTCGTCGGCGCTGGCCAATTCAATTTGCCGCTTCTCAAGAATGATTATAACAAATGAAGTTCGCGGACCCACATCCTCAAAAATACCTTCCCCCAGATGCACGAGACGATGTATTCTGTAAAGACGCAACAGATCGATTCGGAAATACTTATAGCTATCGGCTGAGCAGAATGATGCCGATACTACAAAGCCAATTAGACCATTGTTTTGAATATAGTAGTCCGCGGCAGCGAAGAACCAAGCATAGTCGTCACGAATATTTCTCTCTCGCAGCCGCGCATTTGCTCTCGAAGTTGTCAGGAGGCGAGGGAAAGTCTCCGCTACCTTTTGCAATGTCCGCGAGCTGTTATTCTTATAGGGCGGATTACCGATGACAATGTCATACGTAGCCGCAGCTTTAAAACTCCTTGAAAGTGCTATCTGCCCCGATAGGTAATCTCTGAGAGGCGCGGCAGTGAGTAGTGGCAGATACGCTGCTAGAGGTGCGGCGCTGGTTGGCTCCAAGGCATCGGTCGGATAAAGGCGCAAATTGTCTACCTGGTCGGCGTCGGCCCGCTCCATGCTACCAAGGACCGCCAGAAATAAGTTCACATACGCCACCCCAATAACCTGAGGATCTATGTCGAACCCGATCAACCGCTCCCAAAAACGTGGTACGCCTGCTCGTGCCATTCGCCGTGCGCCCTCAGTCAAAAAAGCAGCCGAACCAGCACCGGGGTCCAAAACCCGTAGATCTTGAAGGGCGCCACGAGTTTCGGCTATAGCAAGCGCTTCGCGCCAAATAAACGAGACGATGGAAGGTGGAGTGTAGTATTGCCCAAAGGCGCGCCGTCGCCGCTTATCAACCCGCTGCGCATAGTGTTCAAAAAACCGTCCGAGTAAATCGCCCGATAGGCTCTCAAAATTTCGTGATGCGAACGCGCGAAAAACTCTGTGAAAAGCATCTGGATCTACGCGCGTTTCAATCCAATCGTAAAAACGCCCAGTACTCGCAAGATTTCTAACTGCCGGTGAAGTACCTCTTTCAAGTTCACGCACCGCATCAAAGACCGCGCCGACGACTTCACGGCTGCTCAAACCATCATATCGATTTGTGTGGAAGACGTAAAAATTTTGGTCAATTAGTGGAGGAGCAACATCTAAGCAGAAACAATCTTCTATTACTTTGAATGCAAACA
>JBDNFH010000205.1:0-4650 GCA_041689915.1 Candidatus Nanopelagicales bacterium
ATGGCCGTCCACCCGCCGTGCGGGCTGTCGGTCTGGAGAAGCACTTCGGCGGCGTTCGCGCTCTTGCTGGCCTGGACATCACTGTGGACGCGGCCACGATCCATGCGGTCGTTGGCGAGAACGGAGCGGGCAAGTCCACGCTAATGAACGTTCTCGCCGGGTCTGTGACGCCGGATGGCGGTGAACTATCAATTGACGGGAAGCCCCTCCTCACGGGCAGTATTGCCGCGAGCAAGGCAGCCGGGATCGGCATCATGCACCAGGAGCTCCGACTGTTTCCGGCTCGGTCAGTGCTCTCCAACCTGTTTGCTGGTGTTGAACCACGCCGACGTGGGCTCGTGGACACCCGGGCTATGCAAAGTCGAGCCCTGCCAGTACTGGACCGTATTGGCCTCGTCTGCGATCTGAATTCCCTAGTCGGAACCCTGTCTCTATCAGACCAGCAATTGGTGGAGCTCGCTCGTGTGCTCATCGAGGACCCTCGTGTTGTGATCCTGGACGAACCAACATCGGCTCTCAATGCCCGCGAGAGCGCAAGACTCGCGAATGTCTTGCGAGACCTGCCATCTCATGGCACGACTGTCCTCTATGTTTCCCATCGACTCCAGGAGGTCTTTGCCATCTGCGATGCAATTAGCGTGGTCCGTGACGGACGGGTCGTTGAGTCCGGTCCGACCGCGGAGATGAGCATCGCCAGTGTGGTGAAAGCGATGATCGGCGGCGCGAATCCGCCGACGCCCCTAGGGACTAGTTCGCGCACTGCGCGCGAGACCATCGCACTGCGGGTCAGCGGGCTGGCCACATACGGTCAACTCCACGACGCCACCCTCGACGCCGCCGCCGGTGAGATCGTCGGCGTGGCCGGTCTTGTCGGCTCGGGCGCTGAGGAACTCCTGCTCGCACTGTTCGGTGCGGTTGCCTGCCGTTCGGGTGAATCTGTGTACCCGGATGGGGGAAGTCGACCCTCCAACCCCACCGCCGCCGCCCGCCGGGGAATAGCGCTCGTACCAGCGGACCGGAAGCGGGTTGGTGTGATGCTCGATCGGTCCATCGCGGATAACGTCTCGCAGGTCAGTGTCGGCGCGATCGGATCGGGCTCGTTCATGGTGAGTCGCAAGCGCCTGGCAGAGCGTGGACGGGTAGGCATCCGGTCACTGGCCATCAAAGCGTCCGGTCCGGAGGTGCCGGTGCGGCAGTTGTCGGGCGGAAATCAACAGAAGGTCGTGCTGGCCAAGTGGCTGGAGATCGAGCCGAGTCTGATGTTACTTGACGACCCGACCCGCGGCGTCGACATCGGAGCGAAGATGGAGATCTTCCGCATAATGCGGGATCTCGCGGATCGTGGCACGACAATCATCTTTCGCTCTACCGAGATCTCCGAGTTAACCACGATATGCGACCGCATCTACGTGATCCGCGACGGAGTGATCACTGATGTCGTCTCCGGAGTGGACGAAGAGGAACTGCTGGCCATCGTCAATCGCGGGCACTCCAAAGAGCAAGATCATGAGACATGAGTCAGAGGGCACAACCGTGCCCATACGAAGGAGGAGCAGATGATCAGACGAGCGTTTACCATGAGACTCAAGCCGGGTGGCCTTGCCACCTACCGTGAGCACCACGACGCAATCTGGGACGAGCTGGTCGCGGAGATTGAACGTCAGGGCATCGCGCAACTGACAATTTTCGAGGCCGATCCGGATCTGTTCTTGTATTCTGAGATCACCGATGAAGAGGCTTGGGACCGCCTGTGGCGCTCAGATGTGCACGATCGCTGGGGAGTACTGATGAGTCCGCTGATGGACTTCAATGAAGATGGCATCGTCGCCTCCAGCGAACTCCGGGAGATATTCAACCTTCGCACGACTGCCGGCGATAAATGAGCGAGCACAGCTCGAGGGTCGCACTGGTCACTGGTGCTGGACGTGGTTTGGGGCGAGCCGTGAGCTTGGAGCTCGCCCTGCGTGGTGCCACCGTGGTCGCTGTGTCCCGCAGCCTCGCGGATTTAGAGGCCGTCCGTGATGAAGCAGAGGGCCTGCCTGGATCGATTCGGCCAGTCCCTTTTGACGTGTCGGACCAAGCAGCGGTCATGGCCGCGCTGAGTGACGTGCGCTTGTCCGTGGGAGATCCATCCATTCTGGTGAATGCTGCCGGTGTCTTCGGTCCGATCGTGATGATCGCGGATTCTGATCCAGTGGAGTGGATCCGGACACTGAGCGTGGATCTTGTGGGTGCATACCTGACCGTCCGAGCCTGTCTACCGGGCATGCTGGCCCAGCGGTGGGGGCGCATTGTGAACGTGTCCTCCGCTGCGTCACTCCATCCTCCGGGTCCGCTCAACAGCGCCTACGGAACTGCCAAGGTCGCCCTCAACCAATTCACGCGACACCTCGCTGCTGAAGTCGCAGGCTCTGGAGTGACCGCCAACGTCATCCACCCGGGAGATGTCAAGACAGATATGTGGGCGGACATCAAGGAACAGGCCGCCGCACTTGGAGTCGTAGCGAAGCCCTACATGGACTGGGCGAATTGGGTCGAAGAAACAGGGGGAGACCCTGAGAGCAAGGCCGTAGCCCTCGTCCTTTCACTTGTGGAGGATTCGCCGGTGCCTCGTAACGGCGAGTTCTGCTGGATCGACAGCCCGCTGCAGCCGGCCATCCCCAGCTGGGAACCGGTGGGTCAGGTACAGCCGTGGCTGGATGCCAGTTGACGTACCGACTCCGCAGATCGCAAAGGTGCCACACGTAATTGTGCCCGCGCAATGTACGTGGTGCCTCATTTAGTTTTGCTCGCGAAACTCAGAATACTCAATGGTCAGCTTGCTGGTCGTTTTGCTGGATGTGGTCGATGTCCCGTGCGAATGCGGCAGGATTAGGGCTATCGCGGTAAGCAATCAACTCAGCCTCTTTTTCAGGGGTGAGAATCCCTGAGGCGATCAGCCGATCCAATGGTGTTCGTGGGGTGTCATAAACACGTGAGCGGCGATCAACACGTGTGGTGGCCCGCTCGATGGGTTTCATTGTCGGAGTGAGAAAATTTAGTCGATCATTTACCAGTGGCCATAACTGGTTGAGTAGCACCAACGTTTCTTTCGTGTCATACCGCCAGTAGCAGCCATAGCAGCGCACCACGTGATTGTTTTCGACTCGATCGTGGCCGCACTCATGCAGAGCAGTTCCTGGCGCACCTGGGTGCTGTAACCCAAATGGTCGACAACACACTCACCGTGGGATTCCAACAAGTCAAGGCTCAACCGCATCGATACAGCCAAATATTTTCTACTCATTCCACCGCTCCAAGCCCACACTTTCGCCAGAACCTGCACGCACGCATCAGAGTATTTTCGTGCCCGAGGTTTACGGGGTTTCCTCCCCACTCGGGACTCCATTTTTCTGGGGTCTGCTCGCCAATCGTCCGACTATCGAGGACGGCCAGTTCGTTCTGCCTTGCGAGCCGGGATTCGGCTGGGTGCTCGACAAAGACTTTATCGCCCAAAATCGCACAGACCGTGCTTCGACGATTCCCGTTACCGAATTGTTACCCCGTCTGCCGTTCGTGTTCTTGACGCGTTGCTAATGACGGAGTAGTTTGCGGAAACGATTCCAACAAACTGACAAGGAAGTGGTTCCAGTGTTGACTATCAAGCGTTTTGCCCCTATGGCTGTGGGAGTTGCGCTCGTCCTGAGCGCCTGTAGCTCAGGTTCGACGACAACTGAGACTGCCTCCGCGCCAGCCGAGTCATCCGCACCTGCCGAGTCATCCGCACCTGCAGCTGCATCCGACTTCAGTGCCCAGGCAACTGAACTGGATGCACTCACCTACACCCAATTGTCGGAGTCGCTCCTGGCCGCGGCGCCTGCCCCAGCCACTCTGAAGGATGGCAGCACCTTCACGCTCAAGCCCGAGACCGCGGCGAAAATCGCCAGTGGTGAGCCGATCAACTACGTCATCTCCTACGGGTCCAAGAGCATCCCGTTGATGTCGCAACAGTACCTGACCGGTTACGACGACACGCTGCCGATCGCGAACTCAATCCTCCCTATGGACGGTGCGGACGTCTCGCCGTCAACTCCCAACCACGACGTTTCGGCCCAGATCGCCGGAATTGAGGCCCTGCTAAATACGGGGCAGATCGATTGCCTCTCGATCCAGCCACTGGACGACGTCAGCATGACCGACATCACAAACAAGGCCATGGCGCAGGGCATCCCAGTGTTCACGGTTGGTGTCGGGTCCAACGCGAACGAGTTCTCGAACTTCACCCAGGTCTCGTACGATGAGGGCAAGCAGGCCGCCCAGATCGTGATCGACTGGATGGCAGAGACGGGCAACGACCTGAAGGTGTTTGCCGTGTCTGGCGGCGATCCGTCCGCGTCCTGGGCGCAAGGTCGCTTAAACGGCTTCGTCGACGGAATCACCGCGGGTGTCCCGGGTGCGACCTTCGTGAACGGCGCATCAGACGCAATCGTCACCTCGTACGACCCTGCGGGTACGTACGACGCTTACAAGGCGTTCCTGACCGGGAACCCAGATGTCCAGTTCATCGAGAACGTTGATATCGGTGCCGAGCACGCCAATCGTGCAATCCAGGACGCCAAACGCGTCGGCGAGGTCTTCACCATCGGCTGGAACCTCAGTGAGGGCCAGTTC
>JBDNFH010000206.1:0-7223 GCA_041689915.1 Candidatus Nanopelagicales bacterium
ACGGTTGGATACACACGAAAGTTGGACCGGTGTCTTCGAAAGAAAAGAAGGTAGATATGTCAGATACACCGACCACTTGGACGCGCTAGAGCGGGCTGTATATGACTGGCTCGTGAGTAAAGGCTTTGAAAGATTTGAGGGAGTCACTTTGAAACGAATGGAGGCGATTGTCAAAACGATGTGTGATTGTGGACTGGAATTAAAACCATGTGAATGTGGACGGCAACCGGAGTCACCAACGAAAGGGAAAGATGATGATTGAAATTGAAATGTTCATAATTGGTTTACTGGTGTTGATGACGGTGGGGCCGCTTATTGGTTTAGTGATCCTGCCGCAAGCATTGTGGAAAAGACAAAACCGGCAGTTGAGTACAAAGCAGCAGCAGTCTACGGGGCGGCCTATCACTGCGACGGGTGCAACGAAACCACCGAGGGCACCACTACCAACGAAAGGCATGGTCTACGGGACGGGGCCAGCACCAACGATACCGCCACCGCCACCAAGGCAAAGCGACATTCAAATAGCCGAACGGGAAAGAGCCGTAGGCATCATTCGGGATCACGTTACCGAATATCGCATCATGCCCAGCGACCTGTCTTCCTATTCGGTTGAGTCTATGGATATTCATAACGCCGCGTTGGAAGACTTCGCCTACCGAGTATCGAACACTATCCGATCAAACTATGTGGAAAGGGTCTACTAATGGGCACGTATGAGGTATATGTTTCGGGCGAGTGGGGCAGGGAAATCATTGTGGAGGCGTTCAATGAGAGCGAGGCCGAGAGTTTCGCTATCGCAGAATTTAGGCGACGCTACCCCGTACACACGATCAACGAGTGGGATGAAGTACAGGCATCGGTCACCAATCTTATTGACAGGACAGTCTAATGGACGCATTGGAAGACACAACATACGGGGGAGCGACGCTACTCGCACAAGATTGGGAAGCGGTCGCTAAAGGTTTCGAGGAACAGGCGCGAAAGTGGGAGATGCTATATGACGCCGTGAAGGCGGAGGCGCAACGATGGGAGGCGAATTACGACGCGATAGTTATTCAAACCACCCGGCGTAAGGATGAGCAAACCGATTGGAAGGCGAATGCTATTGCTTACCAATTGGAGGCTGACCGCTGGAAAGAAATCGTGAGTGAGTCACAGGAAACCTTGAACACGACGATTCGGCGGCACCGCATCGAAACGGAAACACTCACCAAGATCATTATCGACTTGGCGCGAGAACTAGGTGGGGACAGTTAATGGCTAAGTTGCCGACCGCCCCGTACTGGTGGGAACACGAAAAGTCTATTTCGCACTCGATGATTACGGACAGTGAGATTAGTGTCGCGCAGTGGACCGTAGACGATCTTAAAGAGTCTTTCGAGCGGGAGAAAATAAAGAACGGTTGGCCTGCTACGGCGCGACCAATCTGGTATGTGCGTTGGACTTATAGTCCTGAAATAGAAATGAGGGTTGGGCCGTGAGTGCCCTTACCGGTTGGATTAGCCGTGGGCTTTGCGCGCAAACAGACCCGGAAGTGTTCTTCCCCGAAGGCACGTTATCCACTAAGGCCGCTAAACGGGTGTGCGGGCAGTGCGAGGTGAACACTGAATGCCTGAGTTTCGCTCTGGAAAACCCTTCAATGCCGGGTGTGTGGGGTGGCACTACTGCCGCTGAGCGGAGGGCGTTAAAGAAAACCGCATAGATTTTTACTGTACAATCTAATATCCCAAATGAAAGGAGCCGCCTACTGACCAACCATGACCTGTCACTCTGAAATTGGAGCATAATGATACTCAGCATTTTCATGTCAGTAGCAATAATTGTTACACCAATAGTCCAAATACCAAAATCCCACGAATACCGGGTAGCACACAGCACGCAGGCACAAGACTGGAAAGGCTTCGAGCCTTCCCTGTACACAGGTAAATGGTTCAATCCCGAGGACGAAAACGTGAGGGAATGTATTTCGTTTCGGGAGTCCCGACACAACTATCGTGGCACTAACAGTAAATCTTCCGCTCAAGGAAACTACCAGTTCATCGATGCCTCTTGGCGTGACTCCCTCACCTACATGATGATCCACGAGTCACGCGAAAACGGGGACGGTCTCATCTCAGAAATCCGCGAACTACGAAACAAACCCATAAGCGAATGGAACCGCTACTACCAAGACCGCGCATTCTGGACAGCATGGCAACACGGGGCCGGAGCGAAACACTGGGCTTTGACAATCCCGACCGGCAAATGCTAACCCCCCAACGTGAAGCCCCTCCCCCGCCACCAACTAACGCAACACCTCCAAAAGAACGTTGACCTCATCATCCCGGAACTCACCGAAATAACAGACGAAGACCTCATTGCCCTCATAGAGTCCATTCAGAGGGTGTACGCGCATGTTCTTGTTGAGGCGGGTTTGCGGGGTGTCGTGGAATACTAGAGACTGTGTGTGTCTAATGTTGGTGTCGTGAGAGTCCGTGTCGAGTGTTCCTAGATGACGCTGCGTGTGTGGGTGCTGACCCGCACCTGTTCGATGCTGTGAAAGGGATGCGGGCTTTGGAGGCTTTGTTGTACTGTGACCGGTGCCCGGTGGTAACGGAATGTGACCGGATAGTTGCCCCGCGTCGCTCGTACTATGACGGGGTTGCGGCTGGTAGGGTATGGAATAATGGCCGGATTGTTCGGCGGTCAAAATTAAGGGGATCAAAATGACACAGTTAACATTGGTGGGTAACGCGACAAGTGAACCGTCGTTGGCGTTTAGTAAATCGGGTGACGCGGCAGCATCATTCACCGTAGCGGTGAACGAGCGGGTGAAGAACGGCGACGAGTGGGTGGATGGTGAAGCGACTTTCTACCGGGTCACGGCGTGGAAGAAAATGGGGGAGCAGGCTGCCGAGTGGGTGAAGAAAGGCGACCGGGTAATGGTTGTCGGGAAACTCAGGTCAAAAAAGTACACCACGAAAGAGGGGGAAGAACGGCTCTCCCTCGAAGTTACCGCTGATGAGGTGGGGAAATCTATTCGCTTCAAGAAAATAAGTGGCACACTACCAATAAATGACATGTCTGGCGCGACTATTGATGAGCCACCATTCTAGCGGGTACAATCTTTCCATGACCCCGCTCCAGATGTACGCTGTCACCGTCCACGAACTGTTCACGGCGTTTATTGAAGCGGGTTTCACTGAGACCCAAGCCATGTACCTTACCGCGCAGAGGATCAACGTTGATGTCAGAGAATAATTTTGAGTTCATTGAGGTTGGTTCGTCTGGGCTGAAACGCTCCGGCGGGTACATTAACGAAGAGTTCCTCCCCCAACTGCAAGGGGCTAAAGGGCTCAAGGTTTTACGTGAAATGGCAGACAACGATCCCGTGGTTGGCGCGATGCTGTACGCCATCGACAAAGTTATTACCCGCTTGGATTGGCATGTTGAGGGTGAGGATGAGCGAACCAAGATTTTCGTGCAGGAATCCTTGGATGACATGTCGGATTCGCTCGATTCGACGCTCCAAAACATTCTCTCAATGCTCGTGTACGGATGGTCATTCCATGAGGTCGTGTACAAGATACGTGGGGGTTTAACGGGGGACTCGAAAACGAACTCCCGATACTCCGATAACCGGATTGGCTGGCGTAAATGGGGCGTGAGGGCGCAGGAAACGTTACAGGAATGGATGATTGATCCTGACGGTGGTATTCAGGGGATGGTTCAAATGGACCCGTCGGGTGGGGGTTTGCATCGGATCCCGATTGAGAAGTCTCTCCTGTTTAGAACAACCACGAACCGGAACAATCCTCAGGGCCGTTCACTACTTCGTAACGCGTACCGCCCGTTTTTCTACAAGCGTCGCATAGAAGAAATAGAAGCCATAGGAATTGAGCGTGACCTTGCCGGGCTCCCAATGGCTTACGTGCCACCAGAATTCTTGTCACCGACTGCTACGGCGCAACAGAAAGCCGTCCTCCAAACCGTCACCGAGATTGTTCAAAACATTAAACGTAACGAGCAGGAAGGGGTCGTGTTCCCCGCCGCATATGACACGAACGGAAACCGAGTATTCGATTTGACTCTCCTGTCCGCGTCGGGTTCACGCCAGTTCGATACGGGCGCGGTTATTCAACGCTACGACCAGCGGATCGCCATGAGCCTGCTATCTGACTTTCTCCTGTTGGGTTCGGACCGGGTGGGGTCGTTCGCTTTGGGTTCCACGAAAGTTGATCTGTGGACTCTCGCAGTGGACTCGATTGCTAAGTCAATCGCCGAGGTAGTAAACCAGTTCGCTATCCCGCGCCTCCTCAAATTGAATGCCATGCGCACCGACAAAATGCCGTACCTCACTTACGGTTCGGTGAGTAGCGTTGAACTCCCTGAGGTCGCAGAGTTCGTTTCTAAACTTGTTACTGCCGGTGTCCTCACACCCGATCACGAGTTGGAAAGTTACTTGCGCGGGTTGGCTGACCTGCCCGAAGCCGAACCTGTCCTGTAATGCTCCTGTTCAAGGCGAGACGTGACCCGGCGCAAAGGTCAGACCTCACTGAGTCACAGAAACGCATCATGCGGCTACTCGGCGCGGCCATGAATGAGGTCAGGGATCAGGTGATCGGGTTGGAAGGGAAACTACTCGACGCCCTCGGGCACGACTCGCTCGACAAAATAGTGAACATGGTCACGGTGGAGCCGTGGCTAGGAGTACAACAGCAACTCCAAGACGAAATGCTGGGTGAACTCGCGTCCGGGGGTAAAAGAGTGAAACTCCCCAACATTCGCAAAGCGTTACTGAGTTACAGTTTCGATGCGACCCGCCCCGAGGCGGCAGCGTGGGCGTCAGTGAACTCTGGTGTTTTGGTGACCGAGATTATTGAGTCGCAGCGTGAAGCGATCCGTGGGTACGCTTCACAAGCGAACCTTGGCCAGTTCACTCCGAGGGAAGCGGCCCGTGGAATGAGGGACGTTGTCGGGTTGACCAGTCGGCAGTCGGGTTGGGTGCAAAACTTTCGGGACAAACAAATCGGGCGGATCATGGGGACAGGTAAAACTTTCGATCAGGCGTACGCGGCGAGTGAGAAAGCCACGACCCGGTACCACAACCGGATTCACAGGTACCGCACGGAGACGATTGCGCGCACGGAAACGTTGAAGGCTAGTAACGCTGGGAGGAACCTGGCGTGGGATCAAGGCTTGGCGGAGGGTTTCATTGACCCGAATGCTGTGAAAGAATGGTCAACTTCGGAGGATGAGCGGGTATGTAAACTCTGCGCCCCACTCAACGGTAGGAGGGTCCCGATTAAGGGAACATTCCCTGAGGGCGACCCGCCCCGGCATCCTTCGTGCCGGTGCACCGTGTTGCTTACTGACGCAATCCCGAGCGATATTGCTTCAATGACTGACGCCGAGTTAGACACGGAAATCAATGCGCTGTTAAACGGGGTACAATAAAAACCATGGATCTCCTCGCCCAGATAGAAGCCCTCACTGACAACCAGTTAGTGACCCTCGCGAAACGCGACGACGCGACGGGTGTTCTCGCCGAGTACCGGCTCGCAGTGTTAAACAACTTCACACCGACACGGGAAACGGTTGTGCTCGGTGACGGTTACGCCATTATTGCTGGTGAAGGTGTGGTGAAACGGGTAGAGGTAGACGGTCACTACTCGACGCGGGGTGAAGCGGAGGAACGTTTAATTCAACTCTCAAAAGCCCGGTTTGTTCGTAAAGCAGATGAACGACAGTTCACTCTCGGACCACTGTATGTACCGGACTTCATGGATTCGCAAGGCGAATGGACTGACCCGGATACGCTACAGAAAGCCGTGTGGGGTTGGGTGGAATCAAACGACCGCCGTATCTTCCTACAGCACGACCGTGAAGTAGAGGCCGGTAGTTGGGTGGAGGTTATGACGATGCCGCAGCCGTGGACGGTGAACATGCTGGCCTCGGATGGTTCGGTGGCGGGTGAAGTGACGTATCCGGCTGGGACAGTGTTCCTTGGTGTGGTGTGGAATGACGAGGCGTGGGTGAAGGTGAAGCGCGGGGAGTTGCGGGGTTATTCGCTCGGTGGAATGTCGGGGAGTGTGTATGCTGAAATGCCGGAGGATGCTATCCGTGAGGGTGTTGAGGTTCCCGAGTAGTTTAATGACGATTTAAGGGGGTTCTAACGGGGTTTCCCTTCGTGGTTGGGTGATTACAAGGGGATTATTCCTAGGGGCTACTGGAGCCTTGTTTGTGTAGGTGTTCCCCCCATGTAATGCTACTAGGGTGTCGTGCTATAATTTACTCATGCAGCCGAGGGGGTTGCAAAAAACGAAGGGGAAACAATGAGCGCCACCGAAATGAAAATTATTTCACGATTCATGAACGAAGTAAGCGCCGGACACTCAATCGAAGGATCAGCGCTCACGGTTTGTAACGAAACCGCAGATGAAGCCGTGGCCATGTGGGGAGAAAGCCACAGAGGTTCTGCTTGGGTTGCGGCGGCCAGCACAATCAAAACCGCTATCAGCGTGTTTGCTAATGCAGAATCAATCCATGCGGGAAGGATTTAACATGAAAAAACAATATCGCGAGGACTCAATCCAAAGAAACGAAATGACTATTCATCTGGATCAAGAGGACGTGCTACAACTTATTCAACGCTTGGCCGCTCACGGAATAGGGGACATTGACTTAAACATTCGGGTTAGCCCTACCGAGTATTACGGTGGCCGCATGGCAGACATCAGCATGAACGGTCACACGGGAATCATTGCCAAGAATACGTCGATGTACGTTTCAATTATTGAGGAAATAGAATGAAACTCACACGCCGGGGCCAACTCGTCACGTACCCACTGGCAGTCTTAGCGATTGTTGCTCTGATGGGGTTCGCGGGCTGGATCGAAGGGGGGATTTGATGAACACGTTCATTAAAAGCAACGGAACCATTATGACGGCGTGGTGCTACGGGAAACCTATCCTCGCATGGAACAGGGACACGCAACACACAGTGAACCCGTACGACCATTACCCGGTCAGTCACGCGACCATGCTGGACTTCACCACACTAATCGAAAAATGGGGAAGAACGGAAACACCCGCGTAACCCACTAGACCCCACCCAAGGTTGAGCCACCCCTCGGCT
Source organism: Candidatus Nanopelagicales bacterium (assembly GCA_041689915.1). GTDB lineage: Bacteria > Actinomycetota > Actinomycetes > S36-B12 > S36-B12 > UBA4592. The sequence goes on from JBDNFH010000206.1 coordinate 7,118, forward strand.
CCCTTGGGTGGTTTTTTTCTGCCACACACAAACCGGTGTATCATGAGGACACGACAAGTTGGAGGTATCCCCTGTGCCACGTAAAGCACCCAAAATGACCGATCTG
>JBDNFH010000207.1:0-15993 GCA_041689915.1 Candidatus Nanopelagicales bacterium
ATCGAACTCATCACGCCGCAACTAGGTCCTCAGCAAGTAGAAATACCTATCTTCTCTCGCAATCTTGTCGCAATGTCTTAACCTAGCGATGTAACAAAACACCTGATGGCATACGAGCGTATGCAGGACGGATTCGGCAGAGCGTTGACGCTACAAAGCGCCCACCCAAATTTGAGTTTTCAGACACTTCCTCGATCGAATCTGTGATGTCGCTGTGCATGGGGAGCAGAGCCAGTAAGAAATTTAAGCGTGAAGCAACAAAAAGGAACAGACGTAGACGTGCGCGGGTACATTCACGATCTTGGTGACAGCGGCAGGCATTGCACCGAGATCGAATTTAATGAAGGGCGTTCGTGTTGCAACAGGCGGACCAAAAACGTACATGCTCCCGGTCGTTGTTGAACTGGCAAGGCGCATTGATGTCCCAACTCTAAAAACCCTTGAACCAGAGGTGTCAGTAACGACTGAACAATGCAGGAAGCCACTAGTTCTGGGTGCAGGTCTTCACAGAATCCCGCGTTAGCCTGCAAATACGCTGAGGGTCTTTTTGGACGTGAATATGACGAAAGCCTTCTTCGTATTTTCCAAAAGGCAGGACTCTCGACAGTACGGATCTTGACGACAACGGGCTGCCCAATCCCGTGTTCGCGCCACCTATTCTGCGTAACCGCCTACTCCCAGGCTGTCGACGGAACTCAAGTGGTTCCCCCTCAAGCATTTGTTCCCTTCGCAAACGAAGGGGCGGTCAGATCCTGAGAGCCGGGTCTCCATCCACAGGCTGAAATAGCCTCTTGGTTTGTTGTTGCTCTCGTTCTAGCCTTTGGCTTGCGTGCTAGTGAAGTCGTGTTGGGACGGATGGAACCTTCTCTCGAGGGAAAGTGCCCAGCCAAGTGGCTGATCAACGCTATTCGTCAACGAGGAACTGAAAAGTCAGGTGTTAAGTAGCACTTGTGCTACTTTGGGCACATGGGAATGATCGGGGTACGAGAATTGCGACAAAATGCGAGTGAGATTCTTCGCGAGGTCGAGGCTGGTAATCCGGCCACCATAACTGTTTCAGGGCGACCTGTTGCGCAGATTGTGCCTATCGGCGTCGATCGTTGGACAACCTGGGAGCGGGTGAGTGCGGTCTTTGAAACGCCCACTGACACCACGTGGGAGCGGGAACGTCGCGAATTTGAGGTATTGGGGCTCACCGATCCGTGGGAGAAGTAGTGCTCTCCATTTTGGATACGAGCATTTTAATTGGTACGCATATTGAACCGATTGAGGGCGATTTAGCCATCAGCGCGATCTCAATTGCCGAGCTTGAGTTTGGCGTATTAGTCACCGATGATCCACAGGTTCGTGCTCTTCGATTGGCACGGCTCAGCGCGATCCTGCAAAATTTTGATCCACTGCCCGTGGATTCCTACGTTGCCGCAAGTTATGGCCAGCTAGCGGCAATGACACAACGCTGCGGACGTAAGGCAGGTGCGAGAAGTTTGGACTTGATGATCGCAGCAACCGCGCATGCCCACGGAGCCAGACTCATCACGTCAAATTTTGCCGATGTGAGTCATTTACAGGACGCTATTGAAGTGGTGGCGCTTTAGTCTGCTCAGGCGGCGGCAGCGGCAGGTTCAAGAATCCCGGTGGTGAGCGCTTCAACATTGAACTGTGCTACCGAATCCACGGTTCCCTTGAATGCTTAAGCCCACATTACCTGTGAGTCTCAGACCGGTAATTGCGCCGCGCCAACCCCAGGAAAGCACAGTTTCAATCCCTGGAAAATGAGTCAAATGAAGTTATTCTTTGAGCGGTTCCAAGGTCTTTGGAACCTACACTTTCTGAAAGGTATCTCATGAAAATTGCACTAACTGGAATCGCTCTTCTTGGAGCCGCTTCCCTCGTACTTGCCGGTTGTTCAAGTAACTCAACAGATGAAGCAGCAGTTGGCGGCACCGTTGAGTGCAGTGACACCGCAATCGCAGAGGCGGTAAATGCTGATCCAGCATTCGCGAATTACGTGGTCACCGACTACAAGTGCGATAGTGGTTGGGCATACGCCTCGGCCGACCCAGCCGAAGGTGAAATGGGCGCTCCAGCCATGATGATTTTTGAGGCAGAAGGCCAGTTCTGGATCCCTAAGAGTGACGTAGACGTCTGTGGCACCTACACCGAGGGCACCTTCCCAAGTGATGCCATGATTCCTGAGTCCTTGTACGACCCAGCTTGCTTGGTAAGTTAAACAGGAATTTGCGTCAAATCTAAACCTCACATGTGGAGTCACCAGCCGGGTGGCTCCACATGTGTGACTCCGGCTGGGTAATCTGTCAATATGCCTAATGTTGCTGACCTGTGCGCCTTACTCGACCGTCACTTTCCACTCGATACAGCGGACTCCTGGGACAGTGTTGGTTTGATCTGTGGAGATCCGGCCGCAACAGTTAAACGGGTACTTTTCGCCCTTGATCCAACAATCGAAGTAATCCACGAGGCAATAGATGTACAGGCGGATCTCGTGGTCACCCACCATCCACTATTTCTCACGGGTGTTCATGGTGTAGCTCGAGATACATTGGGTGGTCGGGTTGTCCATGAAGCGATCTCGCACGGAATCGCGCTATTTAATGCTCATACCAATGCCGATCACGCGAACCCGGGTGTCTCTGACGCACTTGCCTCAGCCCTCGGGTTGGTGGAATGTGCACCGATTGAGCCAGGTGACACGCCATCTACGGGAGCTGGCCGCATCGGTCGGTTACCCAAAACTCAAACCTTGGCGCAATTTGCCCAACATGTCGCGGATTCCCTGCCGAACACTGCTGGTGGAATCCGATACGCGGGAGATCCGAATAAAATAATTGACATGGTTGCGGTTTGCGGCGGATCGGGTGAATTCTTGCTGCCGCTTGCATCGGCGTTAGCCGACGTTTACGTCACCTCAGACCTCAAGCACCACCGGGTTCTGGACCATCCGCGAGATGAGTGCGCCCTGATTGACGCTTCACACTTCGCGACCGAGTGGCCCTGGGTGCTGGCAGTTGCCGCATTGGTGCACAGTGAACTGGGAGAGGTGGTGAGTACATTGGTCTCCACGGTGCGAACAGATCCGTGGACCGGACACCATTACACATCCGTCGAATAACTCAATAGCCGCCAGACCCGCTTAATAAGGAGATTGCATTGAATATTGATCCGCAGATCCAAGTGCAACTCCTTGACATCCAGGGAAAAGATACTGAAGTCGCCCAACTTGAATACAAGCGGTCCACGCTCCCGGCCATTGAAACGAAAAAGGAACTTGAAATAAGTTTTGTGCGCGCGCGGGATCAACACATTGCCTCAGAAGTAATCCTGAGTGACCTTCAACGTGAAGCGCTGAAAGCCGAAGGTGACGTTGGTGTAGTGCGTCAACGAGTTGCCAAGGATCAAGAAATGCTTAATTCCGGTGAGATAAACGACCCCAAGCAACTTTCCAATCTCCAACATAAACTGGAATCACTCGCCAAGCGCCAACTCGACCTCGAAGACATTGAACTTGAAGTCATGGAACGGGTTGAAGGCGCAAAGGCAGCAGTGCAGTTGCTGGCCCAGCAGAAGGCAGATTTCTCGACCCAGCTGGAAGCAGTCAGTACAGCGCTTAACTCGGAGTTGGCGGCTTTGGCCGTAGATCTCACGGATGTTCATGCCGAGCGAGAAAGTCTTGCAGCAACCATGCCACCAGAGTTCATCGCTCTCTACGAAAAAATCCGTAAAAGCCACCAAGGGATGGGTGCTGCCAAATTGCATCGTGGCCAATGTGAGGGTTGTCGACTCACAATTCCACCGCGGGAACTCAATGCAATTAAGACAGCAGTTCCGGACGCCGTTATTCAGTGCGAAGAGTGTCGCTGCATCCTCATTAGAACGTCTGATTCGGGGATTTAATTAATGCCACGTGATTTAATCGTTGAAGCTGACGGCGGAAGCCGGGGTAATCCCGGTCCGGCTGCCTTCGGTTCACTCGTGCGCGATGCGTCAACGGGTCAAGTCCTTGTTGAACTGGCCGAGTCCGTCGGCATCGCAACAAATAACGTTGCGGAATACGGGGGAGCAATCGCAGGATTGCAAGCGGCGTTTGAGATTGATCCAGATGCATGCGTTGAAGTCAGACTTGATTCCAAGTTGGTCGTTGAACAAATGTCAGGGCGTTGGCAAATCAAGCACCCAGACATGCGCGACCTGGCTAAAACTGCCCGTGCGGTAATGCCAGCCGGACAGGTCACCTACACCTGGGTACCGCGGGAAAAAAACCGCGCAGCCGACGCCTTAGTAAATGAAGCACTTGATCAATTCGACGGAAGTACGCCAGTACGCCTTAAACGTCGCTACACGTCGGAATTAAGCGCACTTGCCCGTGAAGATCTTCTGGGTTCGGTTCAAGAATTGCAGGCGCGCGATATCACCGAGGATGCCTTACGAGCAATACCCCGTGTGATGATTGGGTGGGCTGATCTGGGCACGCCGGTCACAACACTCATGGCCCGTCACGGTGCATCCACATATTCACTTGAAAAGAGATTCAGTGGTTCCGGTGGAGTTGATGTGCCCCTTGTACCCATTGGAATTAAACAAGCACAAGCGCTCGCCCAAGAAGTAAAAATCCGTGGCACCGTGACGCATATTGTTTCCTCACCTATCCTGCGAACACTTCAGACCGCACATATTGTCGCGGAAGCTACTGGACTCACGGTTTCGGAAAATGCTGACTTTGCTGAATGCTCATTTGGCGACTGGGATGGCCACACCTTCGCTGATGTTCGCAAGCGTTGGCCGGAAGAGCTGAATGAGTGGCTGGCAAATACGAGTGTGGCACCCCCTGGCGGTGAGTCACTTGCCCAATGTCGTGATCGGGTAAACCGAGGTCGCAAAACAGTAATGGAGCAATTCCAGGCGCAGACAATTTTGATTGTGTCCCATGTTTCACCGATCAAACTCATGACCGGTATCGCGACCGGTGCTCCACTTGAGTCAACGTTTCGCATGGAGTTGCCCCCTTGCTCGTTGACTTCGCTCGCATGGTTCCCCGACGGAAACTCCAGCATGTTTTCATTTGCTGAAGCAAGCCACCTGCGTGGACTTAGGACTGACGGGGTCTAGTCGGAGCAGAAATCTTTATGCGCAAGCCACCGAGTGGACTGTCACTAAGTATTAATTTACCCTGATGCGCTACAACAACGGATTTAATAATGCTCATGCCGAGCCCGAAGCCTCCGGAGGCTGAATCCCGAGCTTGACCAAGGCGGGTGAAGCGATCAAAAATCATTTCGCGTTTTTCAACGGGAATACCCGGTCCGCCGTCATCAACGGTCAGTGTGAACCAGCCTGCACCGTCTTTGTTGTTGCGCTCAAGGTGCACGGACACAGGTGAATCTATTGGTGTGTAGCGCGAGATATTTTGGGCGATGTTGGCAAGAAGCTGTGCCCAATCTTCTTCACCGCCAGTGATTTCAACCTCTTGAAGATCAAACTCAACCGTACGTTGTGATAGCTGCGTGAGATCCCCGAATGAGTCACTCACAAGTGAGGTGAGCGAAAAATCGACGTATGAAGCGTTGGAAGTCTGAGCCAAGTCAAGTTGCAGCAATGCAGTAACGAGTCGCTCCAGTCGCAATGATTCAGAGTTAATTCGATTTAGTGCCCGCTCCTCTAATCCACTCGTCGAACTGTTGCTATTGCGAACCAGTAATTCAGCGTAGCCTCGGATGACAGTGAGTGGGGTTCGAATTTCATGGGATGCGTCAGAAACAAATGTGCGGAGTCGGACTTCAGATTGCTCAAGTTTTTGCATGGAAAGTGTTAATGACTCAAGCATAGAATTCATCGAGTCGCTCAAGACACCCAACTCAGTTCCTGGGGTTCCTCCGGGCATTCGTTGATTCTTATCACCGGCGGCAATCGCTCCAGCCGCGGTAACCATTTCGTCTACGGGTCTAAATGACCGTCGGACCGTGAACCAAGCGATCAGTCCGCCAAAAAGGGTTGATGCCAGCACAATAAAGAAGGTACGCCACGCAATTGAGTTCAACGAATTCTGGTAGCCACGAAGTGAAGTAAGGGCTATCAGGCTCCCGCCGCGGGGAAGTGTTCGCGTTGTAGCCCGATAACTCTGATTAGTGTCCTGGTCAACAAAACTGACGAACTGTTCAGCCCCAGGTGCGATCAGGCTTGCGGGGATTGTGGGGAATAGGTTCGGATTACTGGGCGTACCTGAGGGGCGCGCTACCGTGATTTGTCCATCAATGTTTACCGCTGCGATCGCAATCGGATTGGGAAAGTTGTTGGCATCACGCATACTGGTTGGATTATTTGGGTTCCCTGGTCGCAATCCAGTGGCCCCCAAAGTTGCTTGCAGGCTGGAATCGAGCTGTTCAAGTTGGATGGACGCCACGGTCACGTACGTGGCGAAACCAATAATGGTTGATGTGAACGCGATCAGCACAGCTGTGAGTACCGTTATTCGAAAGCGCAGGCTCATGGTGTGTCCGTATTCACGGTGCATCGACGCACTGGTAACCAACACCTCGAACTGTGCGCAGGTTGATAGCCGTTCCCAGTTTCTTGCGCAAATATGAAACGTAAGTCTCAACAACATTTGGGTTGGCAAATTTTTCGGTTCCCCAAACGTCACTGAGAATCTGATCTTTACCCAGGACTTTGTTTGGGCTTTCCAAGAAGAGTCGTAGTAGGCGGAATTCGGTTGCTGAAAGATTGACTTCTTGCCCTTCAACGGTAACCAAGTGCTGCTCAACATCCATTGACAGCGTTCCGTATTTCAAACCTGAAGATTCGACGATGTGGCTTGTGGACCTTTTGAGAACAGCACTAATGCGAAGGGTTAATTCTTCAATTCCAAATGGCTTGCGTACGAAGTCGTCGGCGCCTAGGTCAAATCCTTGTTTTATATCCTCGCGGTCTAACCGCGCGGTGAGAATAATGACCGGAATGCTGTTTCCCATAGATCTTAGTTTTTCTAGGACCGCAAAGCCGTCCATCACAGGCATGTTTACATCAAGGACAACCAAGTCAACCGGGTTCTCCCGAATCAGAGTCAACGCTTGCATACCGTGACTGGCAGTAATCGTTTTAATGGAGACCATGCTCAGAGCATCGACAATTAAATCGCGCACACCGTCTTCGTCATCCACGACTAAAACGAGGGGGGATTTCATGTCACTACTTTCTGCTGGTGGATCCGCAAAGGTGCGAGGAGCCTTAACGCTCCCCGCACCTTAGTGGTTTTGATTTTGCGTGAATCAGTGCTTATGCAGAAGCAACTGAACTTACACTTCCGTTTGCAGTGCTATTTCCTGCATCGGGACCGTGATCGCCTTTGGCACCATGTTCACCGGGTCCACCAATACCACCATGCTTAGCGTGGTCGCCCTTGGGACCTTTTTCGATCTTAGCCGGTTTTGCGGGCTTTGCGGCAATGAGTGCATCCGCCTGTGCTTGGGTGATAGTTCCGGCCGCTACGAGCTTGTTTATGACGGACTCGAATTGACCCTCCATATCTGGCTTGTCAGTTTCATGGACTGCATCATGCAGTTCCTTTACTTCTTCGCGGGTCATGTCACCGGACTGGATTAGGCCTCGTAGGCCACCTTTGTCGGAGAGTGCGTCTGCTTGAGCCTGGGTAATGGTTCCCGCGGTGACAAGTGCTCTGAGGTGATCGGCGCGACCTGCCTCGCGAGTAGCCTTGAGGGCGTCGCGTACTGCGGTTGCTTGTGCGGCCGTCAGTGTGCCTTCGGTGATGAGGACCGCAACAGGACCTTTACCTTTTTCGTCGCCTTTATGTGCAGAGCCAACTGCATTAGCCACGCCGGCGAATGCGCCTACGGTGAGTGCAGCGATTCCAGCACCTGCACCGATGCGGGTCATCCATTTCTTATTTACTTTCATGCGAGTTCCTTACTTTGTGGTGGGCGGTGTGCCTCATTTCTTTCGTGATTGAAGGGTGACATGCGAACTTGGGAACACGCTGAGATGCGCCTGTGAGTTTCCTGTGAACTATTTGGTGACAATCTGCAGTGTTGGTACACCGGGAGCATTCACATCCAGATCTGCCTCAAACCCCAATTTCGTGAAGTAATCAGCCAACCGGTCCACCTTGGTGGGGGCTTTGGGGGGGCTCAGGCAGGCTGCACGCACAAGGTCGCCCTTCGTCGCTTTATTGAAATGGGTAACGGGTTTGAGTACCCCATTTACATTCGTGAGGACTTTCACGCTCACAACCGGTTGATCGAGTTGCTTGGCTGGGGCTAGTTTCTCGTAACTGCCTGACCTCATGTCGAGAATCAACTCATTTGTATTTTGCGCCAGCACTCCCAGCAGTTCAGTTTTCCAATAGGCGGTCAGTGAACCGATCATTGGAATTACCGATGCCCCACTGAGTCGATAAGCCGGTATGGGATCTGTTGGAGCCACAAAACCAAATAGGGCTGATGCGATCAGGATGCTGGAATCAGCTCGGGCATGTGCTTGTGCATTCAAGGTTGCGTATCCCAGGTGGTTATAGAGAATCCCTGTATAGATCTGGATCGCAGGAGCGCAATGTGCTTTCAGTAATTCGGCATTGACCGTGAGTAAATCACCTTGCTTGGGGCCAAGGTCAAGTGCCTTTGCTGCGAATTGCGGCTTCGTTGTACAAAAGGTCGCCAGGGCTTCAATCAATTCAAGGCGCTTTGGATTCAATTCAGGGAAAACTAATTTCTTGGCAGAAAACTTCGGCCCTGCACCCGCCGGGGTTTTGCCCTCACTCGGTGGCAGGAGAAAGATCACGCAGGCAGCCTATGACAAAATCTTGACTTGACCAAAGTTAGAGCGCGCGCGGATAGGCAGCGGGGTTGCGATGAATCGAGTCGTTCTGGATGCCTATCCGCGCGCTCTTAGTCAAGTAAACTTTGGACATGTCTACGGTAGTCAATGTCTACGAAGCGAAAACAAGACTCTCTGAGTTGCTCAATGCTGTTGAAAAAGGGGAAGACGTGGTTATTGCTCGTGCGGGCCGGCCGGTAGCTCGACTCATCGGCATTGAAATCCGCACCGGAATCCGACCCGGGTATGGAGCGTGCAAGGGGAAAATGTGGATCGGGCCAGATTTTGACGACTCTACGCCTGAACTCGAGGCAGAGTTTACTGGGCTTACTGAGTTTGCCGGGAACGAAGTTGATGAGTAGGTATTTGTTAGATACCCACACCTCGCTGTGGTGGGTTCAGGGAGATCCGCTCTTCCCAACGGCGTTAGCAATTTTAGCTGTGTGGTGGCAGAAATCCCCGTCCTAAGCGCAGTGCAGGGCGGGATGAATGACGCCCCATAGGTTTCCTGTCTAGGGGTGGTTTAACCGCCTGGGAATGTCAGACTTGTGTGGAATTATTTGAATATGAGACGTAAGGGGCAGGTTGCTCGCTGCGGGACGGACCGCACGGCGATGGTACGGGTGTGGCTTGATCGTGCCGCGCATCAGCAGGCCCATGACGCTTCTCATGAGGCGGCGTTGCAATGGAATCGTCTTGTTGAATGGCTGCGGGCGTACTGGGTTGAGCGCGTTGCGGACCCGGGGTTTACCGAACTACGTGCTTTCGGGGATGGGTTACAACTTGCCCCGTTGCATTCCCAGTCGGTTTAAGCGATCGCGGAGGATCTCGATGACGCTGTTCGAACGTATCGTGCGAACCAGAAACTTGGTTTGGACGGTCGTGCTCCGTGGCGGGTGAAGAAGTATCGGCCGGTGTCGTTTACCCGTAATTACGGTTGGCGGGTGACCCCGGAAGGGAAATTGGCTCTCTCGTATGGGCGGGGTCCGGAACGAATCATCCTGCCGTTACCCATGTTCACTGACCCACTCACCGGTGTGGTTGTTCCCCCGTCGGCGTGGGGGAAATCAAACTGTGTTGGGACAGGCAAGCCCGCGCTTGGTATCTGCATGTCGCCTATAAAACCCAGTCTTTCAATGCGTTACCGCAAGGTGGTCTTCTTGACCCGGCTACGGTCGTGGTTGCTATTGATCCTGGGGTTATTAACTCGATGACGCTCGCGGCCCCGGACGGGGCCGGCGGGTTTAATGTCCTGGTGATTAACGGGCGTGAAATACGTAGTATGAAACGGTTCCGGAACCAGAAACTCACTGCCGCGAAGAAACGCCTGCAAGCGAAAACGGATCGTACACTGCGTAACGCGAACCATCACGTCGCTAAACACGCCGCTGCTTTCATTCGTAACGCCGCCACGAACCCCGAAACGGGGGTCGTGTCACCGGTTGCGATCGCGATGGGGGACGTGCGTGGGATTGAACAAAAAACCCGCACGAAACGACGCGCTAGCCGTTCCCTACGTCAGCAGCTCTCCCAATGGTCTCGTGGGCAGCAAGACACGTATCTTGTCTACAAAACTGGCCTGAAACTCGATTATGTCCCGGAACATGGGACCACTAAAACGTGCCCGAAATGTTTACACTGACGTGCATCCGCACCGAAAGGCCGCACCTACAACTGCACCAACCAGAGCTGTCTAGCCCGATTCCATCGGGACGCTTCAGGGGGCGTGAACATTCATTCACGTGCCACCAACGCCGACGGTGAGATCCGTCCGGGATTAGACCCGAACCAGGTTCGGGTCACGTATCAGCGAGCCGTAGAAGCTCACGAACTGGGCCGGCGTAAAGCCGTAACTGACCAAACCCGCACACCCCAAGCCACCTAGGCCACAAGTGAACAACCAACCCAGCACTGGGAAAAGTTGTTAAGCGGAAAAATCAGAAACCCCTTCCTAAGCGAAACGCAGGAAGGAGAGGTTCACAGGATTTTTCGAATGAGATATTTGTGTCGGTAGCCAGTGGTTGGGAAATCGCAATCAAAGAGTCTGTTGGCAGGTTGCAACCTCCGGGGGATCTAAAAGCGGTGATGGTGCACGGCGGACTTATAGAACTAGCCATTACGTGGGATCACACAAATGTGATCAAAGACCTCCCGCATCATCATGGAGATCCCTTCGATCGAATGTTGATTGCACAAGCTCAAGTAGAAAATTGCTCACTAGTCACGAGAGACTCAAAAATGAGTCAATACGATGTTCGCGTTATTCACGCCTAGTACTTGTGTCAATTGGTTGGGCGACCGCGTACCCTGTGCCCTGAACGAGTCGGTCGGGTGATCGCGGCGCATGCGTCGAGGAAAGTCCGGACTTCATAGAGCAGGGTGGTGGGTAACACCCACCCGGAGTGATCCGCGGGAAAGTGCCACAGAAAACAGACCGCCAAGGGAAACCTTGGTAAGGGTGAAACGGTGGTGTAAGAGACCACCAGTGGTGCAGGTGACTGCACCAGCTAGGTAAACCCCACCCGAAGCAAGGTCAAGAGGGTCGGCTTGCCGGCCCGAGCAAACGGGCTGCTCGCCCATTGTTTGCTGGTAGACCGCATGAGGCTGCTGGTAACAGCAGTCCCAGATGGATGATCACCGTCTGTTAACTCAGATACAGGATCCGGCTTACAGGCCGACTCGTTCACTTCTTTGAGACAGGCCAAGTCCCTCAATCACTTCAAGACTCGCATCTGCTTGATTCAGCGTATAGAAGTGCAGTCCTTCCGCGCCTGCGTGGCGGACTGCGTTACTCACGCGAGTCGCAATCTCGATTCCCAGTTCACGAGTAGCTTGCGGATCAGTTTGGAATCTTTCGAATTGAGCCATCATGTCGGTCGGTATTTCACCGTTAGCAAAGTCCAGCATGCGGGTGAATTGCTTGTAACTGGTGACGGGCAGAATTCCCGGATACACGGTCAATCTAGATCCACGTTTCGCTAGTTCATTAATCAGCTTTTCATAGGACTCCGGTTGAAAAACAAATTGGGTAACCGCGAAAGTTGCACCGAGTTCTTCTTTCCTTAGCAGTACTTCAATATCTTGGTCGAAGTCGCTAAGTGATCCAGGGTGAATGTCCGGGAATGCGGCAACGCCGATAATGAAAGAGCCAAAGCCTGCTGCCATTTCAACGAGTTCATCCGCATGCTCAAAACCACCTTCGGTAGTTACCCAGGGTGCCGCTGGGCCATCAGCGGGGTCACCCCGCAACGCCAATACGTCGGTAATACCTGCAGCCTTAAACGAAGTCAAGATCGCTTCTACCTCAGCTTTAGTGGATCCAACGCACGTGAGGTGGGCGATCGTTCGGCAATTGGTGCGGTCAAAAATTTCGCAGGCAACTTTGATGGTTCGCTCGCGGGTACTTCCACCGGCGCCGTAGGTGACTGAAATGAAGTCGGGGGAGACCACAGAGAGTTTTTCAATCGTCTCCCAGAGTGCTATTTCGGCTTCTTCAGACTTTGGTGGGAAAAACTCGAATGAAATAGTTGGTGAAATACTGGTAGACATGTCTGCTCGCTTCTGCTTAGAACCAACCCATGAGTAAATATTCGGGCAAACAACCACGAACACTTTTCTCACAATCGGCGATATGGGCTCTTTGCTCGCCACAGACCTTCTGGTCGACGACTCGGGGAGGCCTCCCCAGCATTTAGTGAATACTACCAAAGGGCGAGTCAAAACCCGGGCAGTGTCAAAAACAATTTATTAGGGCACAATGGGGAGGTGCCCAAGATCAGCGCTCCGAGCATCGCCGAACACCGTGAAGCGCGCCGTGATGCGCTCTTGGCAGCAGCCGCACAACTCATGCTTTCAGGTACACCGTTTACGGTGGCGCAGGTCGCATCTGAGGTGGGGCTTTCTCGCTCAGCAGTTTACGAGTACTACGCGAGTGCCGCAGATTTAATTGCCGATGTCCTCGTCGACGAAATGGCCCTGTGGGTTGATGAAATCTCACCTATGCTGCAAGTTGAAAGTGAACCGCTAGATCGAATCGAAACCTGGGTGAGAGGTGTTCTGGGTTACGTCAAAGACGGACGTCATGTTTTGGTGAAGTCTGCCGGGTCAGTTGAACTTCCAGAGGCTCGCAGGGGGCAGGTTTCGTCAATGCACCGTGAGCTGATTGCGCCGCTTGTTCAGGCCCTGACCGAACTTGAAGTTGCGGACGTTCGGCAGTACTCGGCCTTCTGCTGGGGAGTCCTTGACAGCGCAATTACGCGGGTAGAGTCACAGGGCTTTGACGCGATCACTGAAGGTGATGCAGTTATGGCATTTATTACAGCTGGCATGGGGAAATAGTGACTCGTAGGAATCTAGGCGGTGTAGTCACGACACGAAGATTCAGCATTGGGAATACCAACGTGCATTGGTCACGTGATGCCAGGGACCGTGAAATCGCAATGTGTACGTCTAACTAAGCGTCGCCATCTAGATTTACATGTTGTAAGTGCTCGGAGACCTTGCGTGAAATCCTTCCTAATTCTTCGAATTCACTCGGGGTCAACAAGTCAACAAGGTGCTCTCGAACACTTTCGACATGATTGGGTGCGGCGCTATCAATTTTCTCCCACCCTTCCTGGGTGAGAACGGCCCACGAGCCGCGTCCGTCATCAGCGAACGGTTCCCGAGTTATCAATCCGCTTTTTGTTAATCGGTCACATTGATGGGTTAGCCGGCTACGTGAAGAGAGTGTTCGATCCGCTAATTCACTCATGCGTATGCGTCGGTCGGGGGTTTCGGAAAGTTGCACCAAGATTTCGTAGTCGGCGATTGACAGGCCATGTTCTACGTTCAATTCGCGGCTTAATCGATCAGGCAGTAAGCGTGACATGTCTAACCAGGCTCGCCAAGATTTTTGTTCTCCCTCACTGAGCCACCGGGTCATGTTGCTAATTCCCATGCACGAACTCCACCAATGAGACCGGCCGTATTGGGGACAATTTCGCAGCCCGGTATTAAGTCCTCATCACGTAGGTGTTTTGCATTACCTCCACCAATAAAGATTTTGTCAGGTAGAAACATAGCGTCAAAGTCAATGAGGGCTTTTGTGACAAGTGGGCGCCATGCTTTACTACCAAGTTCCTTGCGTTGGGCGTCACCGAGGGTAATCTCGATGCTGGTTCCTGCGAACACGCCGTGCGACAACTCCATGTGTGGGAGCATGCTGCCATGATAAAACACGCCCGTGCCGACTCCCGTACCGAGCGTGACAACGAATTCCATGCCAACTCCAGTGACAACAGCGCACCCCTGCATATCTGCATCGTTAATTACCAGGGTGGGGACTTTAAAGAGTTCAGTCACCTTGTCCTGTAGCGGATAGCCATTCCAAAGCGCGAAAAGCTCAGGATCCCGGGGCCCGCTCTTTATCGCTCGAGAATATGCAGTGGCGCGGAAGACATAACCATCGCGAACCATAGCTGGAAAGCCCACCGAGATCCGATCAAATTCGGGTTGATCGGCAACTAAGTTCTTGACTATTTTCAGAAAAAGTTCGGGAGGGCAGGGGTAGGGGGTGTCAACGCGGGAACGCTTGGAGGCCGGGTCGCCGTGTTCGTTGAGAACCATGGCTTTAATTCCGCTGCCGCCGACATCAAGTGAAAGTGTGAAAGTCATTGCGGGGAGTCTAGAGGGTTGGGTCGGCGAGTGTGAGGATCTCTGCACCATTTTCGCGAACAACCAAGGTGTGTTCAAATTGTGCGGTCCAACTCTTGTCTTGTGTAGTTGCGGTCCAGTCGTCTTTCCACATGTCGAAAGCGATAGTTCCCAAGGTAAGCATGGGTTCAATGGTAAAGGTCATGCCGGCCAGCATTTCCTGATCCGCGTGGGGGTCGTCAAAATGCGGAATGATCAGGCCGCTGTGAAATGAAGTGCTAATTCCGTGTCCAGTGAAGTCGCGGACAACCCCGTAGTTAAATCTTTTCGCATAGCTCTCAATTACTCGACCAATTACATTGACCGGACGCCCCGGTTTCACCGCAGCGATTGCTCGCATGGTGGCTTCTTTGGTTCGCTCAACAAGGAGCCGTGCCTCTTCATGGACATCCCCGCAGAGGAACGTGGCATTGGTGTCACCATGAACCCCGCCAATAAACGCGGTGATATCAATATTGCAAATATCGCCGTCTTCGAGAACGGTTGAGTCGGGAATCCCGTGACAAATCACTTCGTTGAGTGAGGCGCACAGGCTTCTGGGGTACCCGCGATACCCCAGCGTCGAAGGGTAGGCGCCGTGGTCACAGAGATATTCGTGTCCAATTCGATCAAGTTCCTCGGTTGTGACTCCCGGGGAGACGGCTTTGCCAACTTCGGCGAGTGCATTCGCAGCAAGTTTGCCCGCAATTCGCATGGAGTCAATTGTTTCCTCGGTTTGCACCTCCGGCCCGGTAAATGGACTCGGCCCACGCTTACCCACATACTCTGGGCGGACAATATTCACAGGAACGGTGCGCTGTGGGCCCAAAACCCCAGGTGTCAGTGGTGCACGCGTGCGCAGGCTCATGCCAGCAGTCTAATGCGCGTTAGGCTTGGCTTCGAAACGTCATATATTTGCTAGTGCAATCACTATCAAAATTCATAAGGGAGAGACATGAGTTGGTACTACTGTCTAGAGCACATGAAGTCAGAACCAGAAGACGGCTGTCCAAACTCGGAGCGAATGGGACCCTACGCGACCCAAAGTGAAGCAGATATGGCCATTGAAATTGCTGCGGAGCGCAATGCCGCATTTGATGCAGACGAGGATTAATACCAGCGCCAAATCTCACGACTAATCAATGAAAAAGGACCCGCACACCGTGCGGGTCCTTTTTATGAAGTAAATACTTCCGAGGAAGATTACTTCCGGCGTGCTGGACGCGGTGCTGCTTTCTTGACAACTTTCGTTGCTGTTGTCTTTGGTGCCGCTTTGCGAGGTGCTGCTTTCTTGACAACTTTCTTGACAACTTTCGTTGCTGTTGTCTTTGGTGCTGCTTTGCGCGGTGCTGCTTTCTTGACAACTTTCTTGACAACTTTCGTTGCTGTTGTCTTTGGTGCTGCTTTGCGCGGTGCTGCTTTCTTGACAACTTTCTTGACAACTTTCGTTGCTGTTGTCTTTGGTGCTGCTTTGCGCGG
>JBDNFH010000208.1:0-13407 GCA_041689915.1 Candidatus Nanopelagicales bacterium
GAAGCCTTGCCCCGTGAGGGTCACGAAGTCGTCGTTGTGCCCAGCCTGGGGCTGTGTTGCTGGTGGCAGGACTATGACGGCCTCGTTCGGCGCGAGGATGAGCGACTGGGGTGACGGGGCAAGGGCGGCCGCTGCCGCGCAGCCATTATCTCCCAGCAGGGTGATCTTGATGATTCCCGTGTTGGACGTTGTCGACATGTCCGGGCTGCTCGACTTCGCCCCGACGAAGTTGAAGCGGTCACCAAGAGACATGCCGTACGAGTCGGAAGTGGTGGACACCGCCTCTTGCCACAGGTCCCAGGCAGCGAACGCAGGGAGCGGCGACGTTCCGTACGCTGCCCCAAACGCTGGCTGCGGTGATGCATAGGGCACTCCGGTGGCATCTCCGTTCGTGTTCCAGACCGACGATGCGTAGCCAAGGGCCCCCACGAAGCCGTCGCCCATGCTGGATACGAGGTCGCCATAGATCCAGCCGTAGATGTCATTGCCGATCGAATTGTAGAACTTGCCGTTCGTTGAGCCGGGGGCATTGATCGCGGCCTGGTTCAGAGCCCACGACTTCGTCTGCGTCGGTGCGGCCGGGGTAGTGGACTCGAAGGTCGTCGACTGCGGCCCGCCCAACTGGTACGGCCCGTTCTGGGCGTAGATGCCGAAGCCGGTGCCGTAGCCCACGCTCGGGTTACCCCAGCTGTCCTGTTTCCAGTTCCCGTTCGGCGCCATGGAGTCGAAGAAGCCGCGGGCCGGCAGGTACATTGTCAAAGGCTTCGAGTAATTCGGGTTTGACTGCTTGCCCGCCTTGTCGGATGTGAGTTTGCCCGACAGCGCGAGGTTGCCGAACTGGTCGAACTTGCCGGTGTAGGCGTAGTAGGTGCCGGGAATATTAAGTTTGGTGTTGCCAGCGAAGTAGCCGCTGATGCTGACCGTTTTGTTGGCCATTGAATGGACGTAGCTCTCCATTGAAGGGTAGTCGGCTATCCCCTGCCCCGGCATCGCAGTCGGGCCCGCAAGTCGCAGCAAAGTCCCCGCTGGTGTCTTCTGAACAACGCTCGCCGGAGCCCACTTGAGACCCAATTCTTTACTCGACTGGGACAGTCTCGCGAGGATGTCACTCCAGCAGCCCATTGAACGGATGGCCGGCTTCGCCGTGCCGGTGTTGGGCAACGTCG
Organism: Candidatus Nanopelagicales bacterium; assembly: GCA_041689915.1. Lineage (GTDB taxonomy): Bacteria > Actinomycetota > Actinomycetes > S36-B12 > S36-B12 > UBA4592. The sequence goes on from JBDNFH010000208.1 coordinate 1,167, forward strand.
TGCCGTTCCGTGCCTGGAATTCCATGCGCGCAGGGATTCCCACCTGGTCGATGCCCGTAACGTCGCCGTTGACCGTTGTCACACCCGAGTTCGAGATGACCGTGAACTCGACGTAGTCGTATCGGAAGGGGGCGTTAGGAGCCGGCTGGTTGTTGCCGATGCTCTTCTCGGAGAAGTATAGGCGTCCGCCGGCCAGCGGGTTCGCAGTCGGTGTTTGTAGGGCGAACTTGGCCGGGCCCTCGGGGGTAGACTGGAGGCTGCTGAACGGGATGCTCTGACCGAGGCTGTACTTGGTCCCATTCGGGCCGATCAACGTCGCGGAGCTGGTCCCGACGAGGGTGACATAGAGATCGCCGCCGGTCGCCGGGATTTCGGCGTTCTGGTTGTCGATGATCACAGTGAGGCACGCTTTAGCTGCAGGACAGGCCGGCCGCCATGCCGACGCCGCGGAAGTGGGTGTCACGCCAGGCAGGGCGCTCGCCGCCATAACGATGGCTGCCAGTGCAGCCGTGAGGGGAAACCATTTGGAGTTCATCGTGCTCTACCGCCCTTGTGCCTTGCCCGCATTGTCCACATTGTCGGCACTGTCCACCGAAATGGAAGGTACCATGTGAGAGTCAATTTTGCACCCCCCCAGATAGTTGGTGATTGCGCTGGGCGCGAGTTCGACCGCGCGTTGATACGCGGGTCTAGTCAGTCCATCGTTTAGCCCTCTTGAGGTTTTATTTTTGATGATCTTGTCTGGAAAGTAGTGCACACGCGAGGGATCAGATAACCCTCACCAAGACAGGATCGCACGAGGTCAAGGGCCTGGTCTGTGCTTTTCAGGCTTAAATACTGTGCGAGCAACTACGGGTGAGGTGGGTTCCGGTCCACTCTTGACCGCTGATGGTTACGCGGACGTCTGCTTGGATTCGGGCAGTTGAACGGCTAGCCTCCGGCGTATGAAGTTTAAAACCGCACTTGCCCTGGCTCTCGTTGGTGGCGTCCTCGTTGTGCCCAGCCCGGCAGCGGCTATTCCTGCCCTGGCGCCCACTGTCGCTACGGCAAGAGGCGGTGCGCCTAGCGGTATGAGCGAGAAGCAGCAAAAAATGGCCTTGGTAGCGTTTAACGGTTATTACGCGTTGGACAACTCACCGGGTGCCTATTTCTTCGTCGACACGAACGTGTTCGTGACCGAAGGCGGTGCAAAGCGCAGATATGTGGTCTCCCTCGTTGTGTCCCTGGACGGCAAGACTTCCCAGTCCGTCAACTTTAATGGTCGGTTTGACGGCAAGCACCTGACGCAGCAGACGGTGGGCGGTCCCAGCTTCGATCTCATGTTCAAACGGCAGCCCAAGAAACTCGGACCCACAGTAAAGGTTTCTGGAACGATCTCCTTGCCGGGTCAGGCACCGGTTGCCACTTCGGGTTCAACGTATGACAACCCAATACCTTTTTCTTTCTGGGGCGGACAGACTTACTACGAGTCCGCACCGGGGTCTGGGGGAAAGTCGACTGCTGCGGTGGTCATGGGTAAGAACGGCGAACTGTTTTACGACAAGGGTTCTAATGGGAACTCGTTAGTGAAGGTTAAGTCCTACCGATACAACCTAGACATGTATTACTTCAAGTTCACCGGTGGCTATTTGATTATGGGCACGGCGGGACAGTCAGGCTTGACGATCAATGACATGGGTGAAAAGGACGGGATGGTAGTTTCTCAACGAGCGTTGGTGACGCATCCGAATGCGAGCGCGCCGAGCACGGGAGCGGAAAACTGGTATCCAAAGGTGACCGGTGTCACTGCACTCATGGACTTCAGCGGTTACTACTCGATTGCGACGAAGAAGTACCCCAACGCTTTCGTATCCATCCAGGGAGAGAACCTCGCCGACCCGGAACTTTCGTCCGAGGACCTTTCTCGCGTGTTGATTTCAGTCTCGCGTAATGGGAAAACCGTGAAGAGCTGGTACTACGACACAGCAGGTCAGATGGCCTTCAACGGGAAGGTTCTGCGGATGCCCAAGCAAGGGATCACTTTGCGCTTTGAACGGGACTTCGATGCGCGCAGCGGGGGCCTTTTTCAGATGACGGGTAAAATCAAGGAACGAAATGTGCAGGGATCATCCCCGTTCAACTCGGTCCCACTGTCCGTTTTCGCAGGCTCCATGTCGGACTCGGCCGGCGAGCATGTGCTGGTCATTACGAAGGCCGGAGACGTCTCACTAGACGGTCAGGTGATTTCGAACTACCAGTACGTTCCGACGATGTATATTCTCGCGGGCCCGCTGCCGGGATCGACGGTCGTCCCCCAACCGGTGACCCTGCTCTCGCTGGGCTACAGCGGTACGAACGGGACGACCGCTATCGTCACGACGGACTACGGCACACCTCAAGTGAAGACGTTCACCGTCTATGCGATCCCTTAAGTCATCCCATAAGTTCTGAACGGAAAGTAAGTGTCGAAGTAGAACCGTTGATCAGATACTTCGACACAGGTTACCGGTTCAACCACTAATGGTGGTGGGCACAGTTTCTGATTCGGCGCGCTCGACAGTGTGCTTGGCCATTGGGGGGAATACGAATGCGTGAAATGGTGCGACGGACCACCAGTACACGTGGCCGGACAGACTCTTTAATGAGAAAGTGACGGCGAGCGAGAAGGTGGATTGATTAGTCCTTCGTGGGTGCAGGGTCTTTGAAGAACTCGAGGCCGACGGACTCTTTGATGACGTCGGCAAGTTCCTCAAGATGTGAGGCGACGTACGCCGCGTTGAGTAGCTTGAGTGCCGTCGGCGTCGTCCGGTGGCTGAGCGAGTCGATGTGCGCTTGGCTCCCGGGCAGTCCCGCGAGTCGATGGACAGTTGGCCGTGCATCGCCAAACGCCACTGACTCCGCGAACCCGCGCCCAATGTCGGTGCCGGCTGGATCGGTGATGACGACTGCTCCTTCGGCATACTGCTGGCCGTTCGCGAAGAAGCCCACCTGAGCCATTTCGACGATCGGAGTCATGGTGAAGGCTCGGATGTCTTCGGGGACGACCTCGTCGAACTCGAACTCCCACCTGCTCGGGTACCACGCGTTAGTGACGAGATATCGGTCCGGATTCGGAGAGCTCTCGGCACGGACCCAATCGGAGACGGTCAGCGACCCCCAAGTCATAGTCGTCGAGCTGTCGGTGTCCATGTACGTCCCGCCGACTCGCACGGTCATCGGCCCGGGTGGGGTCGGACCAGTCTGCTCGTAGAACTCTGACATCGAGTGGGTGTGCGTGGCGAAGACCGTGACCTGGCGGTCACCGACCAACTGGGCCATGAACCAGTCCCAGCCAATTGGCTGCGGGTCAGTGGTGTTGGTGGAGGCGCGCATCACCTTGGATCGAGCCACGCCACTGAGGGAGCCCCATTGGCGGTCGAACCAGAACGTGCCTCGGACGAGCTGCACCGTGCGCCCGTCGATCGTGAGGGTGCTGCACGTCGGATCGAGTTGGACGTTTGGTATCGAGTAGTAGAGCGAGCCGATTCCGTCGACGGCTGGCATGCAGCCGTCGGCCCCTTGGAACAGGTACTGCTTTCCGGTGGTGAAGGTGATGTCGACGCCGATCTCGCGCTCAGGAAGCTCACCCCTGTCGACGCCCCATGCAGTGATGGTGACGGGAAAGAATTCGCCGGGCTCGTGGCACACGATGCTGTTGCGCCCTAACCGGTAGGTGAATGGGCTCTCGGTGTGTGAGACGAGGCCGCTTAGCCCGCTTAGACTCACCGGCTCCGCCTGATAGTGGCCCTTGCCTCGCTCGCTGACCGCGAACTGCTGCTCGACCACCTGGTTCTCGTCGGCAGTTAGACCAAGCCCCGTGGCCAGCGCTGGTGGTAGCAGACCGGACTGGAAGAACATGAGCTCGACGCCATATTCGACGCCATCCGCGTCCCATGCGCTGCCGACGAAGAAGTGCCAACCCACTTGGCTGCGTGGCTTGGTGTCGAAGTCCCTGGGAAAGACGAAGCCTGCCTTGTTGGGCACCATGTCGTAGCCGATCGCCGCCGCAGGGCCGAGCAGGTTGCTGCTGATGGCGTAGCAGGCCTGCGGAGACAGCCTGTCGCAGAAGGCAAGTAGGCGCTTGTAATTGCTTTTGTAACTCGGCGTGTGATCCACAGGGTGTTCGAGCAAATATTTAAGAAATGTCCGCATACGCGCGCCAAATGCCTCGGAGCTGTGCTCAGGGCTCGTGAGCGCAGCGAGGACCTCGGGCTCCAGTTGCGCGGGATCCAGGTCGCGAGTCCATAGGGCATCCGCAATGCTGCGTCGGGTCTCCGGATCGAGTGTGATGAGGGGATCGGGGATTTCGCTCATCAAGTATGCCTATCACACCAAAATGCGATGGTCAACGTATCGACTGACCACTTTCATCTTGCTGCCACGCTTAGTCAGGCAACATTTATTTCATCCCCTGATTTATATGCAACTCGGTGACACCCGCAAAAACTTTTGCTACGTGGTGAAGCGGTTGGAGTTACAACCCTCTATGTAAGGGAGTTCTGGGTCCTCCGCGTTCGGTGTCGGGATGCCCTTAAGTTGTTCCCGAGACCTGTCTTCTGCAGACTCCCCAGGTAGCCCCTTCTCGGCGTAGGGTGTCGCCCATGAAACGTCGGGTCAGCCGTACCGTCGGGGTGATTGCGAAGTGGATCGCGGCACTCTCCGTGGTACCACTCATCGTCGTCGCGCCCGGTGCTGCGGCCAACGCGCCGACCTGTTCTCCCGCATCGAGTCTTGGTCGTGCCGTAACTCTTGACGTGCGGTACGCCCGGGCGGCGGGAACAAGCTTCGCGTGGGCGGACATTGGTGCGGGACGCCCGCTGCTCCTGCTGAATGGCACTGGCTCGCCGATGGCCGAGTGGGATCCCGCGCTGCTCGCGGGTCTTGCCCAGCACCGCAGCGTCGTGGTGTTTGACTATCCGGGTCTGGGTCTGTCCGGTCCTGCTCCGAGCCGGATCACTTTTTCTGCTGTTGCCGACTGGACAGCGGACTTGATCAGTGCGCTCGGACTCGGCACGCCCGACGTCCTCGGCTGGTCGATGGGTGGATTTGTCGCCCAACAGCTCGCCATCCGCCATCCGGCATCCGTGCGTCGATTGGTGTTGGCCGGGACTAATGCCGGCGGCCCGTCGGCGGTGCTCGGCCCAACCTGGGTGCAGCAAGCCGACAGTAATTCGGACGGGAGCATGCGGTCCTACTTGATCACGAACTACCCACGCACGAACTGCGCGCAGCGAGCCGGGCGGGAGTTCGTTCGACGGCTCGCCACTGCCGTCAACAGCGGCCATTATCCCAAGGAGTCCACTCCGGCACGCACGTACGACGCGATGGTCGAAGCTGAGCATCCCTGGCTCGAAAGTTCCGCCAACGTGCGCGCCCTCACCGACATTTCAGTCCCGACATTGGTGATCACCGGAAATAAGGACGTCATCACTCCACCAGCGAACAGCCGCATCATCGCGCGTGCAATCCGGGGAGCCCGCCTCATTCTCCTTCCGCGATCGGGCCACTCATTCCTCTTCCAAAAGCCGGCGCTGGTCGCCCGCACCGTGCTGGACTTCCTCGGCGCCGCGAGCTGATCTCGGGCAGACCGCGCCAGGGCGGCAAGGAACAAGCCATCATGATGGCCAAGGCGTTCGAGACCAGCTGCGGAGCGAAGTATTCGAAGATGGTCGTCCCCCCACAACCGGTGACCCTGCTCTCGCTGGGCTATAGGGGCACGGTGTCGATCGCTTCCGTGGCACCACTACTGCCTACTCAGCTCACCGCATGTCCAAGGATCTCGATCTCGACCTGTTTCTTGATCGCGTTGACGTTGTCGACCTGGCACTGATAGTCGGCGACCGCAACGGCCACCTCCTCACCATGGAGTTCGGTGATGGCCTTGGCCGCATCCGGTGACAGCGCACCAGGGCTTGCTCCGCCCGTGATCACCCCGAAACGGGAGGTGATGTCGTCCTCGGCCGCCTTCGGGTCGTCGTAGCTGAACCCGGTATTGCGCATGCAGGTCGACCAGTCCCGAAAGGCCGCGATGACACGCGGGTCCTGCTCGACGCGTTCGATTTGGTTGTCCAGGAGGTTCACGTAATCGGGACTGAGTTCGCCGGGCGTAAAGTTGGTATCGACCGCGCTCTTGGTGCAGCCACCCAGGCCGGACAGGTCCTCGTTGTCCAAGCCGATGACGAGGGTCTGGTTGCTGCTCTCGCCGACCAGTTGCCGGATCCACGCGACCCGGTCGGCGGCGGGAAGCGCATCGCGGATGGCCGCGTTGGGGCCGAGGCCGCGATCCATCTGGATGGTGGTTGAGTACGTCGTGACGCCGTAGCCGAACTGAGCACGGAATTCATCGGGCGAGAGTCCCGCCGCTTTTCCATCCGTGTCCAGTGCGGTGCGCACCGTGGGGTAGTCAACGGGTTGGTACTCGAAGCCCGTGTCGTTCATGCACATCGCAATGGCGGCCTCCACGGCGTTGACCCGCATGGCGAGGTCCACCTCTGTCATGCCGAAGACCTCGGTAACCGGACCCTTGCCTGATGACGTTGGTGCGGCCTGAGATGGGAGGGTGCCGGATGCTGACCCGCCGGTCGAGCAGCCGGCTAAAATCATGGCGGCCAGTACCACTCCGATGGTCTCGCTTCGACCGGAACGACTGTCCCCGGTCCATTTCCGTATGTAAATTCCAATCATCTGTCTTGTATGGGTAGGTGAGGCGCGCGGCGCGGACGTCACTCTGAGAATGACGGCCCGCCGTTAGGTCCCCGAACGGAGAGCATCCACCGGCTCGAGTCTGGCTGCCCGCAGCGCCGGGTAGAGACCAGAGACCAGCCCGATGACGGCGCCGACAAGGGGAGCGATCAGTGGGATGGCGGGCTCTATGACCGGTGTCCAGGTCTGGTAGAAGGAGACGGAGATGACGACGATCGTGCCGAGGCTGGCCCCGACGATGCCCCCGACGAAGCCCATGGCCGCGCTCTCGAGGAGGAACTGCTGGGCGATATGCCACCGTGACGCGCCGATGGCTCGACGCAGGCCAATCTCGCCGGTCCGCTCGATTACGGAAACGAGAGTGACGTTGGCGATACCGATCGCGCCCACCAGCAGCGACACACCCCCGAGCAAGAGGAAGAGGACATCGAGGTCGCCTTGGACGTTGTCTTTGACCCGTTTAGGTTCCGGTGGCGCAGCGACCTTGATGACCGCCGGGTCATCGGGCCGAAGAGCGAGGGGCGCCTGTTGCGCGATGAGTGTGGCAGCGCCGATCTTTGTCTCGATGACGACTTTATCCGGCCCCGTCAGTGCGAAATCGTTACGGGCAGTCCCTTCGGGAATGATGACGGCTCCCAGTGCATCCGGCTGCCGAGCGACGTCGTTAAGGATGCCGATCACGACGTAGCGGTCGTCGCCTATGGCGATCGCGGGCTGCTGGGCGACATCGGCGATTCCCAGCCGCAGGGCGGCTCCCGGGCCGAGGACCGCTACCCGATCCCCGCGCGCCGAGTGCCCCTCGTCGGGAAGGCGTCCTGATCGAAGGTCGGCGCGGATGGCTTGAAAGAGGCCCGGCGAGGCAGCTTCGACAGTCAGGCTAAAGGCCGTCTGTCCGGACGGGTCCCGCACCTGTGACGTTCGGGTGAGCACTCCTTTGACATCAACGACGCTGAGGTTTCCCGCTTCGACGACGCCGTTGAGTCGAGCGATCCGATCGGCCGCATCCCACGGCAGTGCGCCCGGGATCGGCCCATTGGGACCTGGCTTGACACTTACGACGATCTCAGTGGCCGCAAGCTCGTCGAACCGGCCAAGAATGCGGTTGCCTGCCGTGAGCGAAAGCCCCAGCGTGGCCACCAGGGCGGCGATCCCGATCACTGTTCCGAAGACCGTGAGCACCATGCGCCCTGGTCGCGCGAAGAGTCCGGCCAGGGCCTCATTCCCGAGGTCCTTGGCCGTCAGCCCTGACGGCGCGACCAGCGGGTTGGGGTCACTCGGACCCCTTTTGAACGACATCATGCCGACTCCGTGAGGCGGCCATCGACCATGCGCACGCTGCGGTGGGCACGCGCGGCGACATCGGATTCATGGGTGATCATCACGACGGTGAGCCCCTGTTGATTGAGCCCGTCGAAGAGGTCCAGGATCGACGCGGTTGTGACGGAGTCGAGGTTCCCGGTCGGCTCATCGCACAACAGGACGCTCGGTGCCCCCATGACAGCACGGGCGATCGCCACGCGTTGGCGCTCGCCGCCCGACAGTTTGGTGGGCAGGAACTCCATTCGGTGTCCCAGGCCTACCTGCTCTAGGGCCGCCGCCGCCCGCTCGCGACGACCGCTCCAGGTGTTGCGGCGATAGACGTCCGCCAGCATGACGTTCTCGATCACTGATCTGTGTGCCATCAGGTGGAAGGACTGGAACACGAATCCGATACCCCGTGACCGTAGACCGGCCAACTGTCGGTCGTTCAAAGCGGCCACGTCGACCCCGTCGAACAGGAATGTCCCGCTCGTCTGCCGATCGAGGCACCCCAGCACGTTCAGCAGGGTCGACTTCCCCGAACCGGAGGGCCCGACGATCGCGATCCACTGACCACGCTTGATCGTCAGGTCCACGTCAATGAGGGCATCCAGCGGCGGATCTGTACCGAATCTGCGCCCCAAACCACTCAGCTCAATGACCGAGTCACGGAGAGATTCAGGCACTGGGAACCACCGCCGACTCAAATCCAACCACGACGAGGTCTCCCGCTGCTAACGCCCCGCCCACTGGTGTCACGCCGACGAAACCCTTCGCTGAGAGTCCCGGTTTAACGGTGACGAAGGTGAGGACGCCGGCCGCAGACGTCTGGATGCGCGACTTCCCGTCAACGGTCATGGAGAGCGCACTGACCGGCACCGTGAGGACTGCGCCGCCGCTCGATTCGATGGGAATGGTCAAGCGCACTGACGAACCGACGAGGCCAGGTGGAGCCTCGTCCACGTCAACGGAGAAGTAGACATGGAAGCCGTCGACCAAATCCGTGCCGGGCGAGGTCGCAACTCGGGAGACTGTGCCTGTGGTGGACAGCCCGAGATTCGGCTCATCGACCGCGACCGTCATGCCTACCGTGACCAACGGCGCTTCCTCCAGGGGAAGCGCGGAATCGATCGTGACCGCTGAGTTGGTCACCGTGAGCAGCGGACCATTGGCTGCGTCCCCGACTTTTGCAGTCATCTCGGAGACGCGCACCGGCGCGCTGGCCACGAAGACGACTTCATCCGAGGGCACCGAGATGCCAGTCCGACGGTTTGCAGCTTCAAGATCCCCGGAGGCGAGTCTGGCCCGCTCCTGCGCGACGCTAAGCGCGGCAAGGGCATTGTTTCGAATCTTCGTGGCAGCGTTGACGGCCGCCTTTGTCGAGCGCCCGCTGGAACCCAGGCCTGACGACTGGGCGGTGGCGATCGCAGTCTCACCTGTTGTCCGGATCGAGGTAGCGTTTGCCACGGCAACGGCTAGCGCGGAACGCGCTGTTCGGATCGTGGACGGTAGGCCCGATGCTCCCGCGCGGAGCTGCTCGAGCAAGGCCTGTTTGTCTGAGACGTTGTTCCCGGCAGCCAGGTCGGCGGCGGTGGCAGCGGCCTGTGCCGTGACCCGTGCAGTGTTCCACCCCCAAGTCCCCGGTGCGAATGCGGATTGAGCTGTGAAGACGCTCTGCGTCCCGGCCAAGCGCGTTGATGTCTGCTGCGCCTGAGCCGTGGCCAGGGCACTTTCAGCGGACAGCAATTCGGCCGTTATCGCAGTGGGAACCATGAGAAGATCGTCCAACGCTCCTTGTAGCGACGCGACCTTTTCGGCAGCCACGCCGTTGTCGGCGTCTGCCACTGCGCGTGCTCGCACAACGGCCGCAGTGGTGGCAACTCGATTTTCGGTGGCCGCAACGTAGCCCGCGTTTGCGACGGCTTTGGTGTCTTTGGCGTTCAGGACATCGATTTGAGAGGCGCTGGCACCGGCCTCGAGGGCGCGGATAGCAGCGACTTGCGCGTCTGTGGCCTTCATCGGCGTGAAACCGGAGGCGCGGTACCACGCGGCGACGGCCGCCTGTGTCTTGGCGTCATAGCGTCCATCAACTTTTCCCGGTTTGAACCCCAGGCGCTTCAAAGCACTCTCCAGTTGCCGGACGTCGTCACCCCGCGAGCCTGGGCCCATGTCACGGAAGGTGGGTCTCGCACCCGTGAGCACAAACACCGGCCGCCCGGATGTAGTCATCAACACGTCACCCTCAGCGAGTTCCGCGTTGAGGAGTGGCAATGTGGTCACCGAGGACTGGTTGGGCTTCAGCGCCGACGGTGGCAGGGTCATTTGGAGCGGATCGCCATACCGCGCTGTGCCGCGCGCGACGACGTCGGTCGAGATGACCTTCTCCTCTACGGAAACCAAGATCGGTGATGCTGCCGGAGCTGCCGTTGTGGCCGCCATCTCTTGGGGTGACTGGATCCGGGAAGCGCCGACCCAGCCTAGGGTCGAGGAGACCACAACTAGTACGACCGCGAGTCCGGCGAGTGAATTGCGGTTCATCAGTTTGCCGGCCGTCCGAGGATCTCAATTTCGACCTGCTTCTTGATCGCGTCGACGTTGTCGATCTGGCACTGCAGGTCGGCCGCAGCGATCGCTAGCTCTTCGCCCTGCAACTGCTTGAGGGCGTCCGCCTGGTCTGCTGGCAACGACGCGATGTCGTTACCGCCGGTGAGGGCGGCAAGACGCGTCTCCAGGTCCACTTGGATCTCCTTGGAATCGCCGTAGCCGTAGCCCGCGTCCCTCATACATGTCGACCAGTTCCGGTAGGCATCGATCAGGCGCGGGTCCGAGGCCACCCGGTCGCCCTCACCGTTCTGGTAGTTGACGAAGCCCGGTCCGAGCTCCGCCTGGGTGAACGTCGCTTCGACCGCGGTCCTCGTACATCCACCGGTCCGGGACAGATCCTCGCTGTCCAAGCCCACGACGAACGTCTGGTCCGGACTCTCCCCAAAGAGCTGGCGGATCCAGGCGACCCGATCGGCCGTGGGAAGGCCGTCGCGAATGTCCACGTTGCGGCCTAGGCCGACCGTCGCCTGGGCGTTGCCCCCCGCCGAGAGCGTGGCGATGCCATAGCCGAATTGGTTGCGGAACTCGTCCGCCGTCATTCCGCTTGGCTTGCTGTTTGTGTCCATAGCCGTGCGAACGGTGGCGTAGTCGACGGGCACGTACTCGAATCCGGCGGCACTCATGCACTGGGCGATTGACTGCTCAACGGCGTCGACCCGCTTCGTGACCTCGGCCTCCGTCAGACCGAACTCGGCGGCGTCACTGCCTTCGGCCTGGCCCACGTCGCTCGGGGTTGCCTGCGCGCTAGCCTGTGGGTTCGCCACATCTGCAGGGGTGCTCTGGCTTTGCGAGACGGTCGCCGGTGCCGACGCATCACCAGATGAGCACCCCGCGAGGGTCAAAGTCGCCAGAGCTGCCCCCACCGTCATGAGAGAGAAGCGTGGATGGATCAGGTTCGTGGTTGTCATTGGGTCTCCCTAAAGTTGTCGTGCGTCGACGCTATAGACCGCACGCTGAGAGGACGCTGAGAGGACGCCATCTCTACTTCTACGAGAGCCGACAACCTCGATATGTATTACTTCAAGTTCACCGGTGGCTATTTGATTATGGGCACGGCGGGACAGTCAGGCTTGACGATCAACGACATGGGTGAAAAGGACGGGATGGTAGTTTCTCAGCGGGCGTTGGTGACGCATCCGAATGCGAGCGCGCCGAGCACGGGAGCGGAAAACTGGTATCCAAAGGTGACCGGTGTCACTGCACTCATGGACTTCAGCGGTTACTACTCGATTGCGACGAAGAAGTACCCCAAGGCTTTCGTATCCATCGAGGGGGAGGACCTCGCCGACCCAGGACTCTCGCCGGTGAACCTCTCGCGCGTGTTGATCTCGGTCTCGTTGAATAAGAAGACCGTGCAGAGTTGGTACTACGACACAGCAGGTCAGATGACCTTCAACGGAACGGTCCTTAGAATGCCGAAGCAAAGGATTACTCTGCGCTTTGAACGGGACTTCGATGCGCGCAGCGGGGGCCTGTTTAAGTTGACGGGTCAGATCAATGAACGAAATGTGCAGGGATCATCCCCGTTCAACTCGGTCCCACTGTCCGTTTTCGCAGGCTCCATGTCGGACTCGGCCGGCGAGCATGTGCTGGTCATTACGAAGGCCGGAGACGTCTC
>JBDNFH010000209.1:0-10854 GCA_041689915.1 Candidatus Nanopelagicales bacterium
CCTTGATTCTTCCAACATCATTACTTCCATTTCCCCACCCTCTCAGGGTAACCCCACAACGTACGGGGTGTCTCACACCAGCCTGACAGAGAGGGCTGGCACGGACAGCGACCGAGACCTGACCCGCGCGGGTCGCCACCGGCACGACTACGCCGATCGGGGGCGGAGCGAAGGGCAGCGCTGAGTCACCTAGCGCTGGCATCGGGATGGACACCAGGAGGCCGGTCGCGGCCAGGACGGCGAGAAGGGTGGCCGCTTCGGCGCGTGCTGGGTGTAGTGCGCGTGCGGCGAAGTGGCGTGCGAGGAGCCGGCGTGCCGTGAAAGCGAGCCCGACGGCGGTGGTGACGATCGTGAGTTTGGCAAGCAAGACCCGTCCATAGGTGGTGGACACCAGTTCCTCAGGTGTCAGCAGGGCCAGCGCGGCGAGGGTTCCGCTTACGAGGACGACGATGACCGCGGCGAGTGCCCAGGTTGCGTAGCCGGTGAGCAGTCGCGCCAGCGCTGGTTGATTGCGTCGCAATGGCCAGCCAATGCGGATGACGTGGATCAGGGCGCCGACCCACAGAGCCGCGGCTGCTAGGTGAAATGCGGTGAGCAGTGCCCCGGCTGCGCCGATGTCTTCCCGCGGATGGGCGCGGATCGCTTCGGCCACGATGACCACGGCCAGCGGTAGGACCGCCAAGGTGCGAAATGGGGTCAGCGCGAGGGCGGCGGCGAAGAGTCCGCCTAGGACTTCAAGGCCGAGCACCACGCCGGCGGTTCCGGTCAGTGTTGTCCAGCCACCCTCAACGGCCAGCAGAGTGGCGAGGGCGGCAGCAGCAGCGCTGATCAGGAGGCAGCCGGGCACCACCCACGCGCGGGTGCGGCGTCCGATTTGCCTACCGGTGATGTGCTCGCCGACCAGCCCTCCCAGAGCTAACGCGAGCCCAGCGAACAGGAGCCACCGCAGCGCCGCGGTGGCTCCTGTCCTTCCCCACGGCAGACCCGCGTCGGAGGAGACAGTTGCCAGGGATGTCGCATCGCCGATCCCGAAACGGAAGGTTCCGTCGACCAGGTCACCGTCACCTGAGGTCACGATCCAATCCACCACGTAGATCCCGGGTAGGAGTGTTTTGTTCACCGGTGCGGTGAGCACGCGGCCGTCGTCGCTCATCACTGGCAGGCTCAGGCTCCCTGGCGCGCCGGCTACGCCGGTAATGCCCACGGAGTCGGCGCCGACGGTGACGGTCTCACTGAACACCACGCTGATTGACGTCGGCGAACTCACTGCCACGGAATCAGGGGAGGGTGAAGAAAACAGCAGGGCTGCGTGCGCAGATGCTGCGCTGGGAGAAGCGATCAGGGCGCCGACCACCAGGGTGAGGATGGCGACGACGCGCCGGGTGATCACCTCGTGTAGGCCGGTGCTGCCTGAGTCTGCTCCCTGTGCATCGCGGCGACCTCTGCGCGTAGCGCCGCCAGCTCCGTGTCGTGCGGCTCGGGGGTCGGACCGTTTTCATGCTTCGGGGTGCGCATCATGAGCCACATGATCAGGCCCATCACTATTGGACAAACGAGAAAGATCAGATTTTGCACGAGGCTCCTCCAAGTTGATCAGGTGGCGGATGCATGATCCGGATGCGGCACACGCAACAACCCACCAATCTACTATAACAGTTAGTAACTACGATCGATAGTAGCAAGCCTTCGCACCAGCGCGTGTCAGTGAGGCATGGGGGTCATACTCAAATCGGCTGCCGGCCGAGTCGGGCTAGGCAACGGGCACAGGTTCTCCTGACTAACCGCGACGGCCGGCGCCACGGCCACGGCCAGCGGGGTGACGCCGATCAACATTCCAGCGGCAACGAGCAATGCAGCGGTCACGGTGCTCAATGGCCGTGCGGGGCGCAGCATGCGCTGCACTCGGCTCAAAACATGCGCGCCGTTCGCGGCCAGCGCCGCTGTGGGCGTCGATGCGGTGGCAAGGGTGGCCAAGGCAGTGGCGAGGACCTCGCGACCGCACGCGGATTCTGCTGCATCATCAGCGAGCAGTTCCACGATCCGGGCACTCTCAATTGCACCGACTCGAAACAACGGCACGGGCGGGAATGCTGCGGCCATCGCGTTGGCGAAACCGAGCGCGAGGTGGTGGCGTCCGCGAAGGTGAGATCGCTCATGGGCCAGAACACCGCGCAGTTGATCGGCGTCTAGCGCATCCACCGCTGCGCTTGTCAGAACAATCCGATGCGATCGCCCGGGTACGCAGTAGGCCGCCGCGCGGTCGTGGTCGACGACCGTGATCCCCAGCGCGATGTCCACGTGCCCGACCAGGGTCAATCCCTGCCGGTGCGCGACGCGCGCAAAGTGGCTGCTGATCGCGCGCGTCGTGAGGACAACCGCCGCGCGCACCGTAATTGATCCGGCCAGAATCAGCCCGGTGATACCTACCGCTGCCCCGCCGGGGGTGGCGTATTGGGCCCGAATCGCCATCGCGCACGCGTTCAGCAGCTCTGCGATCCCACCACTGAACGTAATCGACGGCACCGCCAACGAGATGCCTGCCAGCATCAGGCTGGCCAGCAGCGCCACGGCCGCGCCCTGCCATAGCACCAGCGCCACGGCGGGCGATCGCTCGGCCAGGGTGGAGCGGGCCAGGAATCGTGGTACCACGATGGCGAGAACCACCGCATAGACGAGCAGCGCGGACGCCACGATCATCGGCGTGTTCTCGGTCGCGTCGAACTATTCAACGCCTTGCGGAGGGCGTCGGCTTCTTCGGGGTCAAGTTGCGTGAAGAAATGGACGAGGGTTGCGGTCCGGTCTGTACTCGTGTCGAGGGCGCCGGCCATGAGGCCAGCGCTGTAGTCCTCCCGCGACGCGGCGGTCGTATACATGTAGGCCATGCCGTCCCGCTCGCGCGTCAGCCATCCCTTGCGGTGCAGCTTGTCCATGACCGTCATGACTGTGGTGTAGGCCAGTTGGCGCTGCGGGCGGATGGCCTCGAGAATGTGTCGAACTGAGACGGGTCCGGGCTCACACCACAACTGCTCCATGATCGCGGCTTCCAACTCACCGAACTGGCGCATGCCCACGCTCCCATCCGACTTGTGCCACGCAACTATCCGTCATCGTAGGGCAAGTCCGTTGCGGGCGGTTACCTGGCTAGCAGCGGGCGGTTCGGCTTTTGCTGCGGACTTCCCGAGTGCGGCGCCGATGATCTGCTTAAGCGTGCGCGCGGATAGGTGGCGTGGTTGCGCTGAGTCGAGTCGTTCTTGCTCCCTTTCCGCGCGCTCTTAGTACATAATTTTTTATCGATGATACTTCGACCCACCTACTCGCCGATGATTCCCGGCCTTCCTTGTTTTCTGTCTTTTGATCGTTCTGCCTTTTGATCGGTCCCAGTATCCGACGAATCCCCGTATTGGATCGGTCGGATCCCTCGTGGATGTCAATTGTCAGACCCCTGTCGTAGGTTGAGAACATGGAATTCGAAGGCGATCGAAACACTGATCAGGGTGCTGATCACGACACTGATTTGCCTGTGTTTGAGGGTCTGGGTTTTGATCCTTTTGTGGATGCACCGAGTGTGCTGCTGGACCGGGTGTGTGATCTGGAGCCGGGGTTATTCGTGCAGTCAGTATTGGAGATGCTGGATGTGGCAGCATTGAGTCCACGTGATGCTCTGCGGTATTTACAGGTCCATGACCGGGTCACGTCGTGGTGGGCGAGCCACCAGGCCGCGGCGTTAATCGCGGCCGCTGGCGCGACCCCGACGGTGGAACAGTTCGTGGTATTAGATCGACTCGGTGATACCGAGCGGGAGGTTCGGATTGCTGAACTGGCCCGGGACGAGGTCGCGGCCGCCCTGCGGTGGGGACCGGTGTCCACCCAGTCACGCATTGACCAGGCCCGCCTCCTCACTGGACCACTGGCAGCAACACAGACCGCATTGTCATTGGGGGAGATCACTGCGGTGCATGTCCGCCTGATCACCGAGGCCGCGCAGCGGTTATCCACCTGGGATGCGTTAGAACAAGCAACCCATAACGCAAACCGCACCGACACTCCACAGAATCAACGCGCCCTGACCCAAGCCCGTATAGTGTTTACAGCGGATTGCCTCGTGTTGCAGCAGGGCGTGTTGCCGACCGCCCGGGCCCAGGGGTATTCCCGGACGAAGTCCCGGGCCAATAAGGTGATTGACGTCATTGACGCCCACGGTCAAGCCCGGCGTAGGGCCGCTGCTCGTCGTCACCGTGACGTGTACCTCTCACCCGATGTTGACGGGATGTCCACCCTGATCGCCCGACTAGACACGTTCACCGCGAACGCGATCATGGGCGCGATCAACACCGCCGTGACCAACCCCACCATCGTGGGTTCCTGTGATGCGACCGTGGGGGAACGCCGCGGGCAAGCCCTCGCCGCCCTAATCTTCGGCACGCATCTCACCGGTGTGCCCAACACGGGTGTGGGCTGCACTGGCAGCAGTATCACACCGATAGCCGTGAACATTACTGTTGACCTCACCGTGCCGATCACCGCACTCGACAGCACGCTCAACCCTGATTCGATGGGTTGTGATTTCCGGCAGCTCTTGGCGGATCCGGGGGTGAAAGTATTCACCCGCCCGGTCGCGGTCAGTGAGGCGGGTCATGTGCTTGACGTGGGGCGTAAACGCTACCAAATCACTGGGTCGTTACGCCGGTTGATCCTGGCCCGTGACGGCACGTGTCGTTTCCCGGGGTGTAATGCCGCCGCGACCCGCTGCCAGATTGATCACGTGACCGCGTGGGATGCGGGTGGGCGTAGTGACGTGGGAAATCTTGGCGCGTTGTGTGTGCGTCACCATCAACTGAAAACCCACGGTGGTTGGCACCTCACCAACAGCACACCCGACGGCTCCTGCACTTGGCGTAGCCCCCAAGGCCTGACATATCACCACTACCCCGAACCCATCATCGCGCCCATGTCACCAGCAATATCGACAACGAAACCCCAACGCGCGGCAAAACGAGACCCACCCGACACGCCACAGTTTTAACCCATGGCTCGGCCTGCCACGAATTAGTGACCAGTCGCTCTGCCCAACAGGATTCAATCCCAGCTCCCTGCCACTCGTTACGCCTTAGCCTGGACCTGACCGTGGCATGCGTTCCGCTAATGGATTCCGGCTCGGTACCTATTGACTCGGCTAGCTCGTGGGCGCACCTCTGGACCGGAATCAGCATGGCGGCTGAAGGTGTGACCAAGCCGGTGGCATCGGTCCGGTTGCATAGGTACTGTGCTGTGCTGTGCTGTGCCGAGATGCTGACGTTCCGAGAAGTTTGGCGAATACCGACTGCGTCAGCCCCGAGTTTGTCATCCCCTCGCGGACAAGAGTGGCAACGTGGGCGCATTCGCTTTACTCGCGTTCGGTGCGGATTTTTGTGAGGAAGTTGCTAAAAGCGCGCACGGATAAGCGACGCGGTTACGCTGAATTGAGTCGTTCTGGCACCCAATCCGCGCGCTCTAAGCGTGGCGGAGGTGACCTGGCCGATGATGCGTCCGGCGACTCGTCTCTGGTTGTCCACGAGGACCATACATTGATCACCACGAAGTGTCCTCGCTGATCTGCGAGCGACCAATCACCGTCGGGTGAGGGTGTGTGACCGGATAGGTCCGGCGCGCCGTGCGGGTACGCCGCCTCGATCATCGTGACGCCGGGAGCAACCCCATCTGCCGAGTCGTCCATAGCGAAGCCTCCAAATCGCACGACCAGCAATACGGCGAGGGCGACCAATGTCACTGCCGCTGCTGCGACCTCGGCCGCACGCCAGATCACAGATTGGTGCGCAGTCTCTCTGCGGCCAGTGTCGTCAACCTGCTGTGAGGCACCTCGGGCGGTTCGTCGCTCAGAAGCCATACCCAGCCGTCACTGGCCGACCATGATCGGCCGTGATCCGATGAGTACGCCCGTCTATTACTGCGCCACGCGATCCCGTAGTCGGAGTATGGCAAAGATTAAGCCCCTGTCGGGCTGCGCTATCACTTTTGCCCTCGCAGTTGTTCCATGGATTGTGTGAGGGTGATCGCGTGGCCGGTAGTCAGCAGCTTGCGGTCCGCGCTGACGAGCGTGCATCCATGCGCAATGGCAGCCACGGCGAAAGCGGCGTCGTAAAAAGTCAGGCCATCATCACAGGCGGCTTCCGTGGCTCTTCCGAGGTCGGCAGCGCTCAGCGTCAGTGGGGGCCCGCACAGTGCCAACGCGGCTTCAAGTACCGCGCGCGACTGCAGGGCGGTGCGGTTCAACGCGCGCACAAGGACATTGCCGAGTTCGTAAACCCCAAGATCGAGTATGTGTGCGTGGACGGCTCCCTGGCGGTGTGCCTGTAGATGCCATTCAGCTTGCTCAATCTCATCTTCTCCTTCTCGATGGAACCACTTGAGCAGCACAGATGTGTCGAGCAGAAGCTCGCGCATCAGTGAATAGTCCTTTGCTCACGAACTAGTTTTGAGCCCGACCATGCGCCGGTATCGGCCAGCGCCTCACGGGCAGCTTCGAGCAACTCATCGACTCGGGCAGCATCGGGGGCACGAATCTCGCGTAGGGCTGCCTGGGCAATCAGTGCGCTACGACTTGTATGGCGAGCTTGCGCTTCGGCATCGAGTTCTGCCAAGAGGTCGTCTGGAATCGAGATCATTACTTTAGCCATACCAGCATTATATACTGATAGAAATGCCACGTAGGGCACGTTTTGAAGGCCCAGCGCTCGGGAACGCGTCACCAACCGCAAAGTGTCGGTCTTGATTGAGGTTGATTTGGTGTCCGCGAACGATCGTCGGCGATACACAAAGATCACGATCACGGCTCATGAGGTCGACCGTGTAACGCATGCCGCGTACGCGCCAATGTCACGCTGTCATTGGTAACCAATACGCTTCCCAGCAAGATAATCGGATACGCTCGTTAGCTGCGCGTCTCCACACGAGATCAGAATCCCGACTCGCAACATGAGGCCCTCACCGCGGCACACTGCGACCAGATTTTCATCGACAAAGCGTCAGGGAAGCTCACGAGCCGAGCCGCGTTAGACAAGGCCCTGCTGATCGCGCGTGATGGTGACCAACTTGTGGTCACCAAGCTCGACGCCTGGGCCACTCAATGGAGCAGCTCATTGACCTAACCGGCGAGTTCCTTGGCTAGGGCGTGCATCTGGTTGTTTTCGACCAAGGCATCGACACCTTGACCGCAGTGGGCAAGATGTTCTTCTGGATTTTGGCGGCGATCACGGAATTTGAACACGCATTCGTTTCCGAGCGAACGGTCGCTGGACTGGCGGCCGCGCGCAAACGTGGTCGGACCGGCGGTGGGCGATCTGCTCCAGCCGGGGCTCCAGTGCTCGGCACGGCGCGCACGAGGCCTGCCAAAAATCCAACAGCACAAGACGTCAGGACAATTGGTGCTCGGGGGTGGCGTCATTGGTACGGTGAGCGACGCTGCCGATCGCGTCGAACAGCAGGGAGGGACGTGCACCGATCGAGTTGGCGAAGATGGCGGTGACCGAGGCGGCCATCGCGATCATCGCCCAGACCGGATTGACCAGGCCCGTGGTCGCGAGGGGGATGCCGATGCCGTTGAAGGTGAACGCCAGCGCGACGTTGTGGCGGGTGCGCCGGTAGGCCGAGCGCGACAGGTCCCGGGCGGCCAGGACGGCACCGAGGTCGTCGCGGAGGATGATGACGTCGGCGGACTCGACGGCGATGTCGGTGCCACCACCCATCGCCACCCCGACGTCGGCCTGCATTAGGGCGGGGGCGTCGTTGATGCCGTCACCGACCATGGCCACCCGGGCGCCGCCGGTCTGGAACTCCCGCACGATCGCGGCTTTGTCCTCGGGGAGCACTCCGGCCCGCACGTCGTCGATTCCTAACTGGGCCGCGATGATCGCGGCAGCGCGAGGGTTGTCCCCGGTGACCAGGACCAGGGTGAGCCCGTCGGCCTTCAGCAGCCCGACGGCCTCGACGGCGTCCCTACGCAGTTGGTCGCCGAGCGCGATCGCCCCGACCGGGGCCAGGTCGGCCGCGACGGCTATCACGGTGTGCCCGTCATGTTCCAGCCGGTCGATGGACTCGGTGAGCGGCGCGAGGTCGACACCGCGGTCGGTGAGGAACTGAGGCCTCCCAACCAGGATGTCGCGGCCTTCGATCCGTGCGCTCACGCCGAGTCCGGTGATCGAGGTGAACTCCTGGGCCGTCGGAAGGGTCAGTCCGCGGTTCTCTGCGAAAACGACAACGGCACGGGCCAGGGGGTGCTCGGAGGAGGACTCCGCCGCGGCTGCGAACCGCAGCAGGTCCCCCTCGTCGTCGAGGGCATCGATCGCCCGGACGTCAGGACGCCCTTCGGTGAGAGTTCCTGTCTTGTCGAGTAGGACGGTCCTAACCTGACCGAAGGTCTGGAACGCCTCCCCGGTGCGCATGATGATGCCCCGGTCGGCGGCTTCCCCGGCGGCCCGGACGATCGCGAGTGGTGCGGCGATCCCGACCGCACACGGGTATCCCATGACCAGCACACCGAGCGCGGCGAAGACTCCCCGGCGTACGTCCGGCTCGCCAGTGAGTGCCCAACTGCCGGCCAGCCAGCCGACCAGCGCCAGGGCCGAGAGGACCAGGACGGTGGGGGTGTAGACCCGCAGGACACGGTCCACGAGGTGCAGGATGCCTGGTTTGAGTGCCCGGGCATCCTCCACCTGACGCACCACCTGGGCCAGGAAGCTCTCGGTGCCGACCCTGGTCACGGTGATCATCAGGCTGCCGGCGCCGTTGATCGACCCGCCTACCACCTCGCCGCCGGGACCGACCTCGGCCGGCACCGGCTCTCCCGTCACCAGTGAGACGTCCACGACCGAGAAGCCCTCGCGGACCTCCCCGTCGACCGGGATCCGCTCGCCCGGGCGGACCCGCACCAGGTCTCCCAGTACGACCTGTGCGATAGCAACCTCGCGCTCGGCACCGTCGTGGACGACGCGAGCGGTGTCGGGCTGCAGATCCAGCAGCTTCTTCACCGACTGGCTGGAACGGGTCTTGACCAGCAGCGAAAGCCACTCGGAGAAGATGTGGTAGTTCACCACCAACACGGTGACCGCGAAGAACGACGCGGTCGGATAGTCGCGAAAAACGCCGGACAGGCCGATCACGCCCCCGGCGATGCCGGCGAACGCACCCACCTCGAGCAGCACATGCTGATTGAGGATTCCACGACGGGTGGCCTGATAGGCCATCCGCAAGATATGCGGTGCCACCCCGAAGACCACCACTAACGCGAGCACTCCTGTCAACCACCCAGCCGCGAGGTCCCCGATCAACCCGACCGATCGGCCGGCGTAGAGCAGCGCAGCTGGGGTGAGAACAGCCAACGACCCGAGCATGGCCCGTGCCCGCCCGGCGGGTCGGAGCACCGCGTAGGAGACAGGCACCATCAGGGTGACGACCGACGCGGGCACCAGCAACGACCAGACCCCCGAGATCGTGAGGATCAACGCAATCGCGGCGAGGCTCGCGGTGACCGCACCCAGCAGCCGGACCCCCTCGCGGACCAGGTCTGCTTCCTCATCCTCGAATGGACGCAGTTTGCGCGGGTCGTAGAGGTCGTAGCCGATGTCACGAAGCGTCCCAAGGATCTCGTCGGGGGTGATCACGGCTGTCTCGTAGTCGATCAATGCCTGCTCGTGGGTCAGGCTGACCGCGACTTGCCGCACTCCCGGCATCCGGCCCAATGCCTTCTCGATCGTGCCGGTGCACAGTGAGCAGTGCAGACCCGCGATCCGAGCCCGGATCCGCGCCTGGCCCTCCGCGCCACTGGGCTCGGCCGCCCACAGGTCGTCGGAGACCTCTGCGTTGGCCGTCACCGGTCCCCCCGCTCGACCGGTTTAGTGTCGACGTTCGTTTCTCTGTCGGCCTCGACGGTGTAGCCGGCCAGGACGATCCGATCGACTACCGCACCGCGGTGCGTGCTGGCGGGGTCGAAGCGCAGCCGCACCTCGCCGCTCACGTGGTCGGCGGTGGCTTCCACGACCCCGTCCAGACGACGCAGCGCTGTACTGATCCGCTGCTCGCATCCCGAGCAGTTCATGCCCTGAACCTGCAGTCTCAGGGATTGCGGATTGCTATCGGTCATCGGTGATCGCCTCCTGGAAGTGCCTTGCTCAGTGTGGACCCGGCTATCATAAAACCTTGTCCCTGGGGTAAGGTCAAACAAATGCGCGATCACGCACGAGGAGGGACGATGATGCAGCTCGTGACCGTCGGAAGCGCTGCCGAGCAGACAGGGCTCAGCGCCAAAGCGATCCGTCTCTACGAGCGCAAGGGACTGCTCGCGGAAGCCGAACGGACTGAGGCCGGGTACCGCCTATTCGCCCCCGACGACATCGAGGTCCTGCACTTCATCCGACGCGCCAAGACCCTGGACCTGAGTCTGGATGAGATCAAGGACATCCTTGACCTCCAGCGAGGCGGCGAACAGCCCTGTCAACGGGTCACCGCAATGCTCGACTCACACCTGGCTGACCTCGACCAGAAGCTCACCGACCTGCGCAGGCTGCGCGACTCCCTGCGCAATGCTCGTCGGGTCGCCGCCACCGCCCGACGCGACGGCAACCCTGCGGTCGTCTGCCAGATCATCGAGTCCGCGTCCGCCTCACCTACTTGAACCGTTCCTAAACAGTGAGCAGGAGTGAGTCCTGCTCGATTCACATCCTGATGCGCCCCGGGTTTAGTGGAGGGTTTGATTCCACGGAAAGATGGGATTATGTCAATATCAAAGAAATATCCAGAGGAACTGCGTCAACGTGCGCAGCGAATGGTTGCTGAGGCGATGAGTGAAGATTCATCGTTGTC
>JBDNFH010000210.1:0-4582 GCA_041689915.1 Candidatus Nanopelagicales bacterium
CGCCAACGAAGCCAGTCGAGATAATCCAAGCATTTCCAGTCTTGGTCGAACCATGCCCGCAACTGAGCATACGACTCGGGATACTCACGTCCTGCCACTTCCACGCCCCCATATTACGGCACTGAGATGGAGACCCCTTTTCAGGAAAATGCCCTGGATCGGTCAAATTGTCAAATAAAACGGTTGATTCCGATCCCGCAGGAATACTGATGCCGTCAAGCTTTTGGTAGTAGGCCTCTGACTGACCCGTTACAACATCTGTCATTTCGTAATAGACCTCAATACCGTCAAATGGCGAAGTCCCTACATTTTTCAAAGTTAATTCCAGACGGTCATTAATTGCCTGGCCGGTTGCTGGATCTACATTGTCTTCGACTGCAGCGTAGGAAACTTCCAAAGTTTTTTCTGTTGCCGTATTAATAATTGGGTTTGATGTCACCGGTAAAACAACATCAGTGGATGCATTGGTGGAGGCACTTGGTGCGGCTGAATCACTTGAACAGCCCGTTAAAGCGATTGAAGTAAGCAGCGCTCCCCCTGCAATTACGAGTAGTGTTTTTCGTTTCATTGTGTTCTCCTTAGTAGTTTTTTTCGGGTTGTTACAAGCAGTGCGAATCCGATGGCCCCGAAGACCGCAAACCACACTGATAGTGCGTTATTCCAAACACCAGCCCATGCAAGTCCGAGGGGCTGTTGGTTGAACTGGTCCTTTATTCCCAAAAAGGCGAAAGTAAATCGCTCATAGTGTTTTGTTATTGATGAAACCTCGAGCCCATTACGAGCCGTATCAAATCCTGAAAACTGTGCCAGTACTGCCAACTCATCGGGTTTAGCGATTCCCAGACTCTTGAAAAGTCCACCCGGGACTTGGTTATCCGGATCCATGGTGTCTCCCATTTGAGGGATAATTAGGACCACAGTTAGCCACAGGACTAAGGCAATAATCAGCGCAGTGCTCAACCTTGTGGTCCATGAGGCAAGGCCAAGCGCAAGTGCACTCCACATAATGAGATACAGCCAGGTAATGAAAGCTGAAATCCCCAGGCGTTGATAGTCAATTGCCGTGAAACTTGCATGTCCAACAATCGCAACTGTCAGCGTGACAGCGAGGAAAATCGTCGCCACAGCGACAAGCCACGCCACCGCTATTGCAATTATTTTTCCTGCAGGCAAAGCGGATCGCCCAATGGGTCGACTGTAGAGCAATTGGATTGTGGCCCTTTGTTTCTCTTTTGCGATAAGTCCGTATCCCATGACAATCGCAAATAGCGCGCCAAGGATCTCTAAGTATTCAACCGAGCCACGTAAAAGTTGAAGTGGGTACAGCTGCGGTGCCGCTGGGACAGTTGTGTTCCCTGAGGATTTGAGTGCTTGCAAGTAGATGTTATATGCATCCAATTTCACTCCGAATTGTGTTGCGGAGACAACAACTGAAATAACTACCGCGATCAGTACGAAACCGAGGACTGCGATGAGGAAATTGTTGCGACGTAAGTCAAGTAGTTCCTTTTGAGCAATGATCATTGAGTTAGTCATTGAGTGCTCCTCTGATTCGATCTCTGCGAGTCAGTAGGAGAGTCAAAAGTCCAAGTGCTGTTGCAATGAAGACTATGGAGATTGATGCGATGAAGTAACCGGTCACTTCTGGGTTGGAAAGAAGCCACCCACTTGCGCCTTTGAACTGTTCGGTGACTGATAGTGGACGAAATAGCGTGTTCAACGCATCAAATGCTCCACCCGGAAAAGCAACGCTTGGAACAGGGTTGAGAAGTGATACCGGGTTTGCCGACGTCCCAATCTGAGGAAGAACAAATGCGGTAATACTCCAAACGCTGATGGGGATGAGTAGGGCGGTGGTCTCACGTGATGCGTAGATTCCGCTGATCATGCCAAGGAAAACAAAAGCCATCAGGAATACCAAGGCAATCCCGTAGAAGCCAGCCAAACGAGTGGTGTCTTGTACACCCAATGGTTTCCCGATGATGATTGCAACGCTTGCCCAGCTGATACATCCGACCGTGGCAAGTACTGCCATCAACCAAATCGCTACTCCAATAGTCTTCCCCAACAGGTACTCCACCACAGAAAGTGGTCTACTCAAAACTAGGTCGAGGGTGCGCGCTTTTCGGTCTCGCATGGTTGAAGTAACACCAAGGACAATTGCCATCAGCGCACCGATTAGCACCAAATAGATCACCGTATTGCGGGAGTAATACAAGGGACTGACGTTCTCAAATGGATTGGAAGCATTCGTGAGTCCTGCCTGCGTAGATTTGTTCCAGACATTGCTGACCGTCGTGTTGGTGAGCCAACCGATTAAGCCAGAGACCGAAACCATTACTACGAAGACCACAAGCAAGACCAGTGGAAGTTTTTCACGCCGCAAGCTCAAGAGCTCGTGCTTAGAGATCGCCAAGATGCTCGTCACCGAGTACCTGCTGACTCAATCTGTAAGTAGATTGATTCGAGTGAGTCTTCACCAGGGAAGGCTTCAAGTGTTGCTTCTAGCGAGTCGTTATACGCCAACTCTCCTTTTCGCATGATCCCGATGCTCGTGCATGTCTTCGTCACTTCCGAGAGTAAGTGAGTGTTCATGAAAACTGTCATGCCAAGTTCTTGATTCAGCCTGACCATTACTTCGCGTAATTGGTGCACTCCTTCGGGGTCCAGACCTGAAGTAGGTTCGTCAAGAAAAAGAACAGAGGGTGAGTGCAAGATTGCTTGTGCAATTCCGACCCGTTGACGCATTCCTTTACTGAAGGAGCCAACCCGATCATGATCATGATCGGTAAAGTCCAGGTACTCCAACACTTCTCGTATTCGAGCATCCGGTTTAGTAAGTCCCGAGAGTCTGGCAAAGTATCTCAGGTTCTCCATGGTGGTTAAGTTGTCGTAGAACTGGACATTCTCCGGCAGATAACCGATAACTCGACGGACCTCGTTGGGGTACTCCATAGCGTTGATTCCATTAATCACCACTTGACCAGCTGTTGGTTCTAGCAACGTGGTCAGCAAGTTTACGGTCGTCGTCTTGCCAGCGCCGTTATGTCCTAGGAGCCCGAAGACCTCTCCGCTACTAATCTCTAGATTAAGATCGAGCAGCGCCGTGTTAGTTCCATATTTCTTCGAAAGTCCGCGAGCTTGGATCGCATATTCACTCATGCGCGCACGCTAAATGTTTCTGGCTGAGAAAATCCTGAGAGAATCCACTAGCTACGAACACGACCATTTGCTTTGGTGGCGCGTAGACGTATGCTCGCCCACATGACACGAGCAGCGACGGCTTCCACCTGGTGGGGGCGCCAAGGGGTACGCGCCCGCTCGACTATTTCGGCAATTGTTGTTGTTCTTATCGCCTTGACTATCGGATCTGTTGGACTCGTGATTTTATTACAAATTAGCCTTACAAATTCCGTCACCCAAAGCGTCAACCAGCGCGCTTTGGATATTTTTGCTGGGATTTCACTCGATGATCTTGATACCGCTCTGGCCTCGGCGGAATCAATACTCGGAGATTCCACGATCATTCAAGTACTTGATGAGACCGGGCAGGTAATAATTTCTTCTCCCGACGTTGCCGGTGAGCCAGCAATCGTCCCCGTGTCCGACGTTGGAGTCACGCTCAAAAGTCAACACCTCGGCCTGCAATTTGTTGACGAACAAATGTACGTTGTTGCTTCCATTAAAAAACAGTCGGATGAGGGGGATCTTATAGTCGTTACCGGTCAATCTCTCAATTCAGTGAGTCAGGAAATTAATACAATTGTTATTCTGATCCTTGCAGCATCTCCACTCGTACTCGGCGCAGTGGGCGCCGTCAACTGGCTTAGTGTCGGGAAGTCATTAAAAAACGTGGACCAGATTCGCAATCGTGTTGAAGCAATCAGCGCGGTGGACTTAGGAGATCGAGTGCCGGTCCCCGTGGCTCAGGACGAAATTCAAAAGCTTGCTGTCACCATGAATCACATGTTGGATCGTATTGAGTACTCGATGAAAATTCAACGGCAGTTTGTTGCAGATGCCAGCCACGAATTGAGGAGTCCACTCGCATCGATGAGGGCATCGATCGATGTTTCACGACGAGTCCGTGAAGAATCAACCCCAGACGTCAGTCACGTACTCAGTCAGGAGGTTGATCGAATGACCCACCTCGTTGATGACCTTCTCCTACTGGCAAAGACTGACGAAGGTTTGAGTGGACATCATGTGAGTGATGTTGACGTTGACGACTTGCTTTTACTCGAGGCAAACCGATTGCGATCAATGGGACCCTTAGAAGTCAAGGTGGATTTAGTCCCCGCGCGAATCCGCGCCGACTCCCACCACGTGTCGCGCGCCATTCGAAACTTGGTCGACAATGCAAACAGATTCGCTCACACCACGATTCGACTTTCGGTGGTAACAAGCGGGCCACAAGTCCGCATCACGGTAGAAGACGATGGTCCCGGAATACCAGTGTCGGAAAGAACACGTGTCCTCGAGCGATTCGTCAGATTAGACGAACATCGCGCTCGAAGTGACGGAGGTTCTGGGCTGGGCCTTGCCATTGTGAACGAGATTGCCCAGAAGTATCGCGGTCACG
>JBDNFH010000211.1:0-2043 GCA_041689915.1 Candidatus Nanopelagicales bacterium
GAAGTCAATGTTTTTGCTCTCACCAGAATGTGTCAGTTGGTGATTCGTGAACTTCTATCGGCGGGGGTGGGCGGCAGGATTGTGAACCTTGCTTCGGGCGCCGCGTTGAGCGGTGCGCCATTCATGACCGCCTACAACTCTTCGAAGCATGCAGTCTTGGGAGTAACCCGTTGCTTGGCAAAGGAGTATGCGGCAGATGGGATCGCGGTCAACGCGGTGTGCCCTGGCTACGTGCGGTCGCGAATGGTCGCCGACATTCTCGCACGCATGGAAGTCGTCGGTGGCCGTCCTTTTGACCCGATTCCCACGATTCCCGCAGGGCGGATGGCCGATCCAGACGAAGTCGCCAACGTGGTGGAGTACTTGGCCCTCGACGCCCCCGTTTACCTCACGGGGACTGCGCTGCCCGTCGACGGCGGGCTCTACGCATGATGTCGAATAGCGCGCGAATCAAAGAAGTGACCGTCACGGCGCTCGGATCCGCGGGAAGACCACCTGCCAAGGGGGTAGGCAGGGAATGCGTGACCCCGCTGTCTGGACTTGGTGTGGCTGATTCCGACATGCGTTCAGGCTTGCCACCAATGGAGGTCTGGACTGTCCTCGTAACGATTACCGATGAGGAGGGGAATGTGGGCATTGGCAGCGCGGGCTTTGGCACAAGGGTCGCATTCGACGTACTCGTCGACTACTTCAGACCGATGCTGATCGGCAAGAATCCCTTTGACATTGAGCAATTGTGGGACCTTATGTACTTGTCAACCCTGAACTTCGGCCGCAAGGGAGCTGTGATCTCGGCGATCAGCGCGATCGACATCGCACTGTGGGACCTGCTTGGCAAGATCCTCAATGTTCCCGTGTATGCGCTGATCGGCGGGCGGACCAAGGCGGCAATTCCAGTCTATGCGAGCCGCCTGTATGCGACGGAAGACCTTGCCGACCTGCACAGTGAGGCCACGAACTACGTGCGAGCCGGCTACTGCGGAGTGAAACAACGCCTTGCCTATGGACCGCGTGACGGGCGGACAGGCATGTTAAGAAACCTGGAGTTGGTGTCGACTGTCGCGGATGCCCTCACCGAGAACGTTTAGCACATGGTTGACGCATATATGGGATGGGACAAGAACTACGCGGTACTCATGATCCGAATGATCGAGGACGCGGGCATCCGCCTGGCCTGGGTGGAGGAGCCTCTTCGCCCTGACAATATTGGGGCACTTGCCGAAGTCAGACGCAGCGTGTCAACTCCGATCGCCGCAGGAGAGCATGAGTATACCCGGCACGGGGTTCGCGACCTGCTGATTCAGGGTGCGGTCGACATTCTGCAGACCGACTTCAATCGAGCGGGTGGGATAACTGAGGCAAAGAAGATCATTGCTCTTGCTTCGGCCTTTGACACGCCCGTTATTCCCCACGCGGGTCAACTCCACAACTATCACGTGGTCATGTCCAGTTCCGGATGCCCGATGGCAGAGCACTTCATCCGGCCAACCCTAGCGGTGGTACCGGATGAGGACGAGATTTTCTACCGAATCTTCGATGGCGAGCCTGATGCGCACGATGGATACGTCGACCTAGATCCGAATATTCCTGGGCTCGGCTACACACTGAACGAAGAATTCATTGAATCGACGAGCCTGGTGTTGGTGGGTCCTTCCCGAGCAGGTTCCTAGTTGCTGAGCCACTCTGGCACTTGGTTTACGCCCTGAATAGTCCAGCCCCCGTCTACCCCGATTGCCTGTCCGGTGACGTAACTCGCCGCCGGTGACGCCCGGAACAGGACAACCGAGGCGATCTCTTCGGGGACGCCGAGTCGACCCATGGGTACTCGTTCCAGCATGGTCTGCTCATTCAGTGAGCCATCGACTATCGCCTGTTCCACCAGCGGTGTTTGTGTGAATCCCGGGCATACGGCATTGACTCGGATCCCTCGAGGTGCAAGTTCGATTGAAATGGCGCGAGACATGCTGATCAAGCCCGCCTTGGCTGCGCAGTAAGCCGAACGTCCAGGAAGACCCACCAAGGCCGCCGTTGACGCGATCGACA
>JBDNFH010000212.1:0-15757 GCA_041689915.1 Candidatus Nanopelagicales bacterium
AAAGAGAATGATGGCAATGAATGCGGCGCCAATCACCCAAGCTGCAGCACGGGCGTAGGCCGTTGACACAAGTTCAATGCGAGCGGGCAACCCAAAGTCTTGACCTTCGGGGGTGAGTAGTTGAACGCCGGCCCTCAAAGTTCGACCCCCCACGACGGTTGCTTCGAGTTCAACACTGATTTTCTTGCCAGGTTCAATAGTAATTTCGTAGAGCGGGTTACTTTCTAAACGCGCACTTGGAATCCCGCGCAGTTGAACACCGATTGTGACGGAGCGGTCAAGGTCGTTGGCAATTGTTACGGGAACTAGTCCACTTTCACCGGAAAGAGTGATTGTTCCTTGAGAGAGTGCATAAACCTTGTTGATTTGCTCTTGCAAACTTGTTGAAATACTGGAGACCAGTTCTTCGCCCGTTGCAGGTTCTAAGCGCCAGGCACTTGACTGCGCGCGCAGAATCGCTTCAGCAAAAGCATCCGTTACACCACTGGGGTTATCTAGCACTGCCGTGAGTGAAGCGAGCTGCTCACTCGCTCCCTGTACCTTTTCCAAATAGGAGGCGGGCAGTTCGGCACCCTGCGCTTTGGGACCGTATCCACCACGCTTACGCGGAATTACCGTGCTGTTTTCGGTAAGCAGGCCAGAAAGGGATGCGGAGTCCAGCCAGGGAACATTCCCGGTTGCATCCAGCAATGCATTGAGAGAGTCAGGTGCTGGATCCCATCGAATGTCTTGCGGACCGGCAACGATCATGCGCGAAGAAGAGTCCTTAGGAATAAGTTGGCTTAGTACTACAGTCTCGGCCAGGAATCGTTGACGCATCAGGATTTCATTTGATTTAGAAGATTGGGGCAGACCAAGGGTTTTTATCAGACCCGGATCAATGAGGACCGCGTTCATGCCGCCGTAGGTTGTTCCTAGTACACCGAGCCCGGTTGAAACAGTGTTGAGATTTGACGGTGGTAATGCATTTCCTCGAAGGATCACGGTGCGAACACCACTTGAAGCAAGTAGGTCACCCGTTCTTTTATTCAATCTTCCACTTGGTGCCCAATACAGAGTGCCATTGACTGTTTTCCCGAGCACACTTGAGGCAACACTTCCCGCCATTGTGGTTGAACGAACCACGTCGGTGTCCAGGCCGGTACGTGTGACTGCACCTGCATCAATGTCGGCATAAGGGGTAACGTGAAGCGGTAGTCGATTCCTCGCAGCGGAGTTTTCTGGGTATGAATTTGCACTGGAATCGAGTGCGAGACGTAGCCGGGTTAACCATTGACCTGAGTCCTGGGAGAGGTCACCGACAGAAGTCGAGTCACCAATGCGCACCTGGTAGCCACCGGACACGTCTTGGGCGACCTGCAGTAATTGCGGATCTGCGATCCAACTTACTTTGCTCGGGTTTTTGGCAGCAATTTTGAGAAGTGAATCAAGCCGACCGCCGGGAGCTAACGAGCGCGGAATCCCTTCATTCAACAGCACGCCGTTAGCTCCCTGAGCAGGGTAGTCGGCAAGTGGCCACAACCACACCAGATCAATGGGATTTGAATCAGGTCCCATCCATGGAAGAAAGGTGCGAACCCCACCCTGGCGGCTGACATTCCCTTCCCCACCTGTACCAAGTACTTCAACCATCACGGTGTAAACGCCATCTCGCCCAAGAGGTAGGTCATTAACTGGGATCGCTATTTCGAAACTGGCTTCATCACCCGGTCTTAATGCATCACTCACCCCTACCTTGGTTTTGTTCAGGAAGTAGTCAACCGGCTCAATTTCTGGGTTGAGTTCCAGGTCGGACACCTTCGTGATTTGGGCCCGTTCGTCAATTGGGCTGGCCGAGACGCCGAGACGGGCGGAAACATTGTTCACCGTTGAGCCAGAGGTATTGAGTAGTTTGCCTGAGATCCGCAGTGTGTCACCCGGTTGTGGAGCGATTGGAGTCAATCGGTCCACAACAACTGCGATTACCGAACCAGTGGGGTCAGCGGCTACCGGGGTTGCCCCAAGGCTGATTAAGCCAAGACTGGAAACCACGAAAGGGACCACGAAGAGTAAGCGGTGCCATGAGGGGATTCGCTCGCCCAAGAACACCATGTAGCGAGGATAAACGCAAAGGGTGAGTAACCTTGGCTGCCGTGTCCACTTCCCTTTCGCGCCAAGCACTTGAGAGCCTGGCCCCCGTTGCGGGTTTGCTCTTTGATTTGGGCACCATTTTTCATAAATCCGGCTTCGAACTCGCCTTGGTTGGTGGCCCCATTCGGGACGCATTCTTGGGGCGCACCTCTCCTTTATCCGATCTCGACTTCACAACCAGTGCCCACCCGTCCGACATCAAGCGGCTATTGGGTGACTGGGCTGAGAACACGTGGGACACGGGAATTGCATTTGGCACGATCAGTGCGAGCAAAGACAACCGTCAGATTGAGATCACGACTTACCGCAGTGAGAATTACAACGCCGATTCACGCAAGCCCGACGTTGAGTTTGGAACCGAGTTGGCCGCAGACCTTGGTCGCCGCGATTTTACCGTTAATGCAATGGCCTTGAAGCTTCCCACTTTGGAGTTCATCGATTTATTTGATGGCTTAAAAGACTTGAAAGACAAAGTATTAAAGACTCCATTTACCGCAACACAATCGTTTTCCGATGACCCCCTGCGCATGATGCGGGCAGCGCGCTTCTCCTCGCAATTACAGTTTTCAATTGTGGCTGATGTAATCGAGGCAATGCGTGAAATGGCGTCGCGACTTGACATTGTTTCAGCCGAGCGAATCCGCGAGGAACTTATCAAAATAATCATGTCTGATCATCCACGTGTTGGATTGACGGTGCTGGTGGAAACTGGATTGGCCGAATACGTACTACCTGAATTACCCCTGCTGCAATTAGAAGAAGATGAACATCACCACCACAAAGATGTTTATGAACACACTCTCAAAGTGTTGGAGCAGGCAATTGAATTAGAAACCAGTCACGAACCGCAACTTCCCAACGACTTAATCCTTCGCCTGGCAGCACTACTGCACGACATAGGTAAACCAAAAACCCGAAAATTTGAGTCAGATGGCAAAGTCTCGTTTCACCACCACGAGGTTGTTGGTGCTCGCATGACGACAAAACGAATGAAAGCTTTGCGGTTTAGTAATGAACAGATTGATAACGTATCAACTCTGGTTGAGTTGCATTTACGTTTCCACGGTTACGGGACCGGTGAGTGGAGTGACTCTGCTGTGCGCCGATACGTGCGCGATGCTGGACCACTGTTAAGTCGACTGCACAAACTAACGCGCGCGGATTCAACGACTCGTAATAAGCGCAGGGCTGCGGCATTGCAAAGTGCCTACGACGGCTTGGAAGAACGCATTGAAAAATTGCAGGAACAGGAAGAACTTGATGCACTGCGGCCAGACCTTGATGGGTCTCGCATCATGGAGATCCTAGGAATTGGACCGGGCCGAGAAGTCGGCGAAGCCTATAAATTCCTGATGGAACTTAGGCTTGATCAGGGACCTCAATCACCTGCGTCTGCGGAGCAACAATTACTTCAATGGTGGTCCGAGCGCGGATAAGGATTTCCAATCCGGTCCAGATCCCAGCCATGAGTAGTGTGAGCAAAATTCCACTCAAGCTTCCGAGGTACGTTCCGCTCAGAAGTACGAGCAGCCAGATGCAAACAATTGCCCAACGAATAATTGGCGCATAGGGCGCGAATTTCACACCAGTGTCCCAACCGGTTCGATCCGCGATTTCGTTCAGTCCCCGATTGAAGTGACCGCGGACGTAATGTGCAGAGTTGGTGCGACCAGCAAGCCATCCGCCAATAATCACAATGACACTGAGGGCCACCAGTGCTTGTAGGCCGGCGACCAGGTAGGCCAGGAAAGTTTGATAAACAACAACGGCGGCACCTTCAAAAATACTACCTTGAAACTGATTGGTAACCGCACCTTCGCCCAGGATGGTTCCGGCATACAACGCCAGAGCTGAACCAATAACAGCAATACCAACGGCAACCGTTGTTCGTGCTCTACGTCGTGCCAACAAGATCGCGAGAATGAACATGGCCGCAATGAGTACAACAATCCAGCTCAGGATCGGTGCTGAGAAAGCGTAGAAGGCACGTGCCTGGCTGAGAGCTGGAGCGCTCATCAAGACGAATTGCTTATCCGTTGCTGGGACGGTGATGTTGGCTGCAAATGAAATTCCACCGTCAACCAATTTTTGCTGAGCTAGTTGGATTACTGCATCAAGGTTGAGGACAACGTCGTCACCTTGAAGTTCGATAGGCCCGCTTGGTTCATTTTGCAACAATGCAACGAATCCTTTTTGGGCTGCCTTATTGAGTTCCAGCCAAGCCTTTGTAAATGCATCAGAGGTAACGAATGTGTCGACCGCCTGACCGATCAAGCCGTTAATCCCGGTTGCGATAGGCCCAGCCAGACGCTCGGTTACCGGATTACTCGGCAGAATTCCGCCAAGGAAATCTTTGACTATCGACTTGGTATCTACTTGGGTCACAATGGCATCGGTGACAATTTCTGCGAATGCATCTTGTACCTCTGGGCTTGTACCGATCGGACCAACAGTTTCGATATACCGATCAGTGTCAAGAATTGTAGAGTGAGCCCAGTGCCCAGCAACAGCGATAGGAGTCAGGATCGTGGCGAGTACGAAGACAATGATCGAGAAAATAGTCCTTACTCTGACTCGATCGCGGGTTACGGGACTGCGCTGATACTGCTCTGTTGCTCCACTGGACATGCCCGAACCTTACTCACCCATTGTGGGAGCAGGGCCCCAATACCTAAAACTTTCCCACCAATGGCAAGGGATCGCCTTTTGGATTACGCCGCACCCTTTCCGTGGGGTGGTTTCTTTTCAGTAAGTGTTCCTATGCATGGGTGATGGTTTGTTTCCTGGGTGCACGATGGGAATGATTGTGAAGTTGACCAACTCGCGCGGAACTAATTCCTGCGATTGCTGCCGTGTCCCTCATTGAAAATCCTGCAATTCGAAGGGTTTTTACGAGGTCGCGTGTCGCGGTAGAGAGGGCGTCTCCTGCAAGGTGTAGTTCTTCGCGTTGTGCGCGCACTTCATGGGAGGTGGCATCTAGGGCAGGGATACCAGTGCAGTATTCCCATGTCAAAGGGATCGAGCCTTCTTCATCGATATTGTCTGCGAGAGCGATAGCTTCACGCACGGAGAGTTCTAAGTGGCGTAGGCCGCGCCCCCAAGTGATGACCCCGTCGGCGTTTTCCACAATCGCTGTCCAATTCTCACCTTCTCGTTCAGCTTTCACATGGTAGACCTTCATTGCCGTAACCATCCTTTCCCGAAAACAGGTTCCATTTGTTTTTCAATTGCGGCAAGTGTCCCGATCGGGATGTCGCCACTGTGTTGAGCAACGATCGATTGGGACTGAACACTCTCACCATTGCTGGAAATTCGTTGAGCGCGAAAGAGCCGATGCGAACCACGTTGCCGGACTTCCCAACCGCCGAGAGCAATAATTCTTCGATTAACATCTCTAGCCCTCACCATAGTAAGTCTAGTTACTAGACAAATCAAGTGTCAAGGGCCTAGACACCCTAGAGCCTTTAAAGGCCATCAATCTAATTGAAAATCATTACTCCGTAATGTTGCGCCCTGTGTTCCAATACCAAAAACTCGCCACGGCTAGGGCAACTCCAACACCGATGTAAAGAACTGGCGCGATTCCAGTAACCGGTGCTAGCAGAGCTACCAAGATGATCCCGGAAACTAAGGCGACATTCACACTCATGTCGAATAGGGCGAAGACCCGGCCCAAGCTCTCGTCGGGGATTTTTCGTTGAATAACTGTGTCCGAACACACCTTGACTGCTTGGCCCGCAAAACCAAGACTAAATCCGGCGACCAGTAGGAGTGGGAAGTTTTGCTGTGTCGCAGCCGCAGCAAAGACCATCATGCCGATTGCCGCTTGGGCCACGGTTGCTGTGGACCAGTGCGGGATTCCAATTTTTCGGGTTACCCACGGTGTCAGAATCGCAGCAATGAGCGCGGCAGTAGCCGCAACCCCAGAGAGAATTGCAAAGTCAGCGAGTGCAGCATTGGCATTCACGCTCTGGTGGAACGTATTGCGAAGCAGGAGCAGTGCTCCAGACGTAA
This sequence comes from Candidatus Nanopelagicales bacterium, assembly GCA_041689915.1. GTDB lineage: Bacteria > Actinomycetota > Actinomycetes > S36-B12 > S36-B12 > UBA4592. The sequence goes on from JBDNFH010000212.1 coordinate 6,145, forward strand.
TCACACCAAATGAAATCCGATTAAAGGCTACGAGCATGAGCGCTCGGGCAGCATCTCGATGTGAACCCAGGGTGTGAACCCCGGAAATCAAATCACCCGTGACTCCGCGAAGTGAGTCAACCATTGAATGCTTTAGTCTGTGAGTGGGTCCGAGTGCGTTGACCGTGAATGTTCGAGCAATGAATGCGGCCGAAATAAATGTACCGATGGAGAACAGAAGTAGGGCGACACTGCCAGGGTCACCACCACCAAATACTTCCCGGATCCCAAGTCCAGTTGTGGCACCAACAACATAAGCGATTGTGCCTGAGGTTGGCGTTAATGCATTTGCCGTGATGAGTTCCTTACCATGCGCTACATGTGGCAAGGATGCAGAGAGTCCTGCCAAAATGAATCGACCAACGCCAAGAACTGCTAGGACAGAAAGTCCAAGGATTACCGACTCATTGCCGGCAAGAACCGCCGCGATCACGGGAATTGTGAGTAGTGCTTTCAACAGATTTGCGCGAACCAAAATATTGCGTCGCATCCAGCGGTCCAAAAATACACCAGCAAACGGTCCAATCAATGAGTACGGCAGCAACAAAATACCGAATGCCACCGCGATGGCAGTGGCATTGGGTTCACGCTCGGGTGAGAAAAGAACAAATGAGGCGAGTGCGGCCTGAAAGAAGCCATCTCCGAACTGCCCAACTAAACGAGTGCTGTAGAGGGCCCGGAAATTCTTGCGGTGAAGCAGAGACCGAACAACCGGTAGCGCCCGCACAGAACAGACGCTACCGGTTGCCTAAGGACTATCTGTCGATGGTGCCGGCGATGAAGTCTTCAACCGCCTGCTTTGCTTCTGAGTCGTTGTACTGCACTGGTGGTGATTTCATGAAGTAACTGGAAGCCGACAGAAGTGGTCCACCAATCTTGCGATCCATGGCAATCTTGGTAGCGCGAACGGCGTCAATGATCACGCCGGCGCTGTTGGGTGAATCCCACACTTCGAGTTTGTACTCCAAGTTCAACGGAACGTCGCCGAATGCGCGACCTTCAAGGCGAACAAATGCCCACTTGCGGTCATCAAGCCAAGCAATGTAGTCCGAAGGACCAATGTGAACATTCCGTTCACCTAAGTCGTGTGAAAGCTGGGAAGTTACCGACTGGGTTTTTGAAATCTTCTTTGACTCAAGGCGATCTCGCTCAAGCATGTTCTTGAAGTCCATGTTGCCACCAACATTGAGTTGGTAGGTGCGGTCAACAATCACACCGCGGTCTTCAAAGAGTTTGGCAAGAACACGGTGGGTAATTGTTGCACCAACTTGACTCTTAATGTCGTCTCCAACAATTGGCAGACCGGCATCCACGAACTTTTTAGCCCACTCCGGAGTACCGGCGATGAAGACGGGAAGTGCATTGACAAATCCACAACCGGCATCAATTGCGCACTGCGCGTAGAACTTGGCTGCAACTTCGGAACCAACGGGTAGGTAACAAACAACAACGTCAACCTTGGCATCTTTCAAGGCCTGGACAACGTCTACCTCGGCAGCGTCAGACTCAGTGATTGTCTCGCGGTAGTACTTACCGAGACCGTCGAGCGTGTGGCCACGTGAAACCTTGACGCCGGTGCTGGGAACGTCACACAACTTGATGGTGTTGTTCTCAGATGCACCAATTGCATCAGCGAGGTCAAGGCCCACCTTCTTGGAGTCAACGTCAAATGCAACAACGAAGTTGACGTCATTCACGTGGTAAGGGCCAAACTTGACGTGCATGAGTCCGGGGACAAACTCACCAGCCTTGGCATTCTTGTAGTACTCCACACCCTGCACGAGGGATGCAGCGCAGTTTCCAACACCAACAATTGCTACGCGGATTTCTCCGCCGGATTGTGCACTCATTTCTTACCTTTCCTGGGTTACTTTCTCTTGATCAATTAATTCGGTAAGCCAGCGCACTTCGCGCTCGGCCCCTTCGAGTCCGTGTTGCTGAAGTTGAAGTGTGTATGCGTCCATGCGTTCTTGGCTGCGGTTCAGCGAGTCACGCAGGGCGTCAACGCGCTCTTCAAGGCGTGAGCGGCGGCCTTCTAAAATTCGAAGGCGAGTACGTGCTTCAGTTGCCGAGAAAAATGCGAGGTGGGCGGCGAAGCCTTCGTCTTCCCAGGCTTCAGGCCCAGGCTTATTTGCCCATTCACCAAAAATCTCTTTGCCCTCAGCCGTGATTGCGTAAACAATTCGCGCGCGCTTACCGGAAAGAGCCGGCGCAGTGCTTTCGATGGCTGGAGTGAGTGACTCTTCCTCGATCAACCCGGTGGCATTCATGCGCTTGAGGGCGGGATACAAAGAGCCATAGGAAAGCGCACGAAATGGACCAAGAACTGTGGTGAGGCTTTTTCGCAATTCATAACCATGCTGGGGGCCGTCACCGAGTACCCCAAGGATTGCGAAACTCAAGACATCGCGGCGGCTACTCATGCGGTTTAATATATCGGATCGATATATCTAATGTGCATTTACCCTAAAATCAAGATCTAGCTTAAACTGCGCTCATGGCTCAGATGCGCAGGGAAGGGGTGCGAGGTCGGGTTGCCCGCGGCGAATCAGTCAAAAATCCCCCCAAAAGAGGTCCGATTCCGGCCGCCGAGCCAGTATCGAACCCTCAAAAACCGCGAAATGTGGTGGATTATGGACTTTCTCGCACCGCCGACATTACGAAACTGCACCGTGGTGGCGCCCTGACCAGTGATTTCTGTGAGGCAGATCCCTATTTGCTTAAGGCGGCAAAGTTCCATGGCGAACGGGCTAAAGGGGATTGTCCAGCCTGCAAGAGCAAACAACTCGTGGAATTGCACTATATATATGGTGACGAACTTGGCCCCTATGCCGGAAGAATCCGCAAGTGCGAGGAATTGCCGCCAATGTGCCGCAAATTCGGCGAATTTCGGGTCTATCTCGTGGAAGTGTGCCGCGATTGTCACTGGAATTACCTAATTCGTGCCTTTTCGCTTGGAGATGGAACTCCGCGGCGCGCCGTACCGTCCTTTAAGGGCGATGATCTGTTGGACTAGTGCCCGAATAAAGTACTACCCAGAGAAACGACCCAACTATAGAAATGTCCCCTTCCCCCGATAGGACAACCGTGAGCTCCCCAGCAAAGAAGGGTTCCGCTAGTAAAAGGACGGCAAAGAAAAAGCCGACCAAGCGGAGCGAATCAGCCGATGAACACGTTCCGTTGTGGCGACGTCGCTGGCTGCGCCGAACCCTCTGGGTTTTTGTTCTCCTGGCCGCACTTGGCACCACCGTTTTTGCAATCCTGCTGGCCCGCACCGAAGTTCCGACCCCAAATGATTTGGCAACGAGTGAAGCAACCGTTGTCTACTACGCCGACGGTGCAAATGAGATTGGTCGGCTGGGTGAATCAACCCGACGCTCAGTCCCATTAACAGATATTCCCGTTGAAGTTCAACAGGCCGTTCTTGCAGCCGAAGACCGCAACTTCTATGACCATGGGGGAATTTCACCAATTGGAATTGCGCGCGCAGCGTTCAACAACTTAACTGGCGGTAGCACCCAAGGTGGTTCAACAATCACCCAGCAGTACGCCAAGATCGCATTCCTCACCCAGGACCGCACCTGGGATCGCAAACTCAATGAAGCGTTACTTGCCTTCAAATTAGAAACCGTGATTTCAAAAGAACAAATCCTGGAGGACTACCTCAACACGATCTACTTTGGCCGAAATGCAAATGGAATTGAAGCCGCATCAATTGCCTACTTCGGGGTACCGGTAAACGAACTCGACTTCACCCAAGGTGGCGTTCTTGCATCCGTGATTAAGTCCCCATCAGGACTTAGCCCCGAAGAAAACTTGAGTGGACTAAAGGCCCGATGGTCCTATGTTCTGGACTCCATGGTGGAAATGGGTGATATCACCCAAGCGGAACGTGATTCCGCGAGCTTCCCCGAAATCATTCCTTTTAAACAAAAAAACCGACTCGGTGGCCAAGTTGGTTTCCTCCTCACGGCCGTTGAACAACAACTGATTGCCCAGGGTTATGACCAAGAAGAAATCCAACTAGGCGGACTAAAAATCATTAGTTCATTCGACCGCAGATCCCAGCGCGCGGCCCAACGTGCCGTCAAGGATCAAGGCCCTACTTCCGGTACTGATGGACTACGCATTGGGCTTGCAGCAGTTAAGCCGGGAACCGGTGAGGTGCTCGCCATGTACGGTGGAACGAACTTCATTACCGACCAGATCAATAACGCAACCCAACAATTTGCCCAAGCCGGTTCAACATTTAAACCCTTCGCCCTCGCGGCAGCACTTGATCAAGGTGTGCCCCTGAACTCATTGTGGAATGGAAACTCACCATCAACCGTTAACGGTTACACGTTCAATAACTACAGCAATAATTCCTACGGGGTTGTGTCACTATTGCAAGCAACTGAACTGAGCATCAACTCTGCCTATGTTGAACTGACCGCCGACATTGGTGTCCGTAATGTTGTTGACGCTGCGTTAGCCGCCGGCATTCCTGACGCAACACCAGGCCTCAACCTTGAATCACCCGACCTGACATTCGTGCTCGGCACGGCTTCTCCCTCTGGATTAGATATGGCGAATGCGTATGCAACTTTTGCAAATGAAGGTGTTCGCAGTAGCACCACATTTGTTAAACAAGTTTTTGGATCAAATGGTGGATTGCTGTACCAATATGAGCCGACACTCGCTACTGCTTTTGGTGCTGATGTTGCCAACACGGTGAGTTACAGCCTGAACAAAGTTGTCACCAGCGGAACAGCAAGGGCCGCCCGCGCACTCGATCGGCCAGCCGCCGCTAAGACCGGTACGACCGACGACAACAAGAGTGCCTGGTTTGTCGGCTACACGCCACAGATCTCAGCGGCCGTCCTCATGGCAAAAGAGGATTCAAGTGGAATGCCGATCTCCATGTCGGGAACCGGTGGGTTGAGCACCGTCACTGGTGGTTCATTTCCGGCCGCGATCTGGAGTGCGTTCATGATAGACGCGCTCAAGAAAGAACCGGTCATTGATTTCCCAGCGCCCCCGGACAGCGCGCTAACTCCGATTGAATGCCCAGACTTCATTGAAACCGACTTGGAAGAGCTCCCTTACGGTTGCCCGATCCCTGAAGTAGTGAATGAGTTCGGACCAGAGAACACTGGATCAGATCCGGCAACAGTTGATCCGATCCCAACGGCTGCGCCAACTGACGAGTTTGGGCCTGAGCCCGCCCCAACAGATCAGCCGATTGATGAAGGCAGACCATAATTCTATCCGTGAGCGACTCAAAAATCACCGAGCGCTTAGGCGGACCATTCGGTCGGCTCGCAACCCGGGGTTACACACTCCTGCCGCCCATCTACATCTTGATTATCTTGGCCGCGATCACCTATGCATTCGGTTACCTACTCGACTTCTCATGTGTCGTTGATGGTTGGTCAGACCCCCAGCGCTACATGCACCTTTGCTATTCGGATATTCCACCGCTCTATGTGGATCGCGGCTTCGCCGAAGGAATAGTTCCCTATGTTCAAGCGGGCTCAAATGGAATCTACTTGGAGTACCCGGTTGGCACCGGTATGTTCATATATATCGCTGCAGTCATTACCGGTTGGGTTGCATCCCTCTACCCCGACGGCTACCGAGCATTCTTTGACGTAATCGTTGTGCTGCTGTTCATTCCATTTGTCATCACTGTGATCGCCACCGCGTTGACAAACCCTAAATACCCATGGCGGGCCGCGATGATCGTTTTCGCGCCCACCATGATTCTGGCCGCAACAATCAACTGGGACCTGATTCCAATCGCTTTCGTTGCCCTGGCACTCTTCGCTTGGTCAAGAGACAGAGCAATGCTTACCGGAGTTTTCCTTGGTCTGGCAATTGCCTCGAAGTTTTACCCAGTCTTCTTGCTGTTCGGTTTCGTACTTTTAGCGTGGCGAACAAAATCGTGGCGCCCCACACTCACCATGGTTGCCGCAGTAATCGTGACTTTCCTCGCGGTCAACATTCCGTTCGCAATTGCGAACTTCGAAGGTTGGGTAACTTTCTACACATTCAACTTTGGTCGATCAATTGACTTCGGTTCATTTTGGTACGCCCTAACCCAAATTGGGTTACCAACGATTCCCGAGAACCTACTCAACCTTGCCTCGACCGCACTCTTCGCACTCCTTCTCATTGCAATTGGGATACTGGTAAAGAAGGCGCCAACCGCACCATCAATCGCTCAGATTTCATTTCTCATCCTCGCCGCCTTCGTAGTCACCAACAAGGTCTATTCACCGCAATACGTTCTCTGGCTTGTTCCCCTCGCAGTCCTGGCCCGACCCAATTGGCGTGACTTCCTAATTTGGCAGTTCGGTGAAGTTATCTACTTCGTAGCCATCTGGTGGTTCCTCGCCGGCTACGGAATCGATGACTCAAAAACACTTACCCCGCAGTGGTACGCGGCAGCGATCTTTGTTCACATTGCGGCAACCCTGTACTTCGCCGTCATGGTGATCCGCGACGTGCGTACTGGACCTCGTAGTTCTTCCTAGTCATCGGCTGAAGTTATCGACGGCGTGATCAAGTCCCTAACGCGTAACTGTTGATTAAGTAGGTGGTGAACGTTTATTTCGGGAGTATTCAACCAACCGGAAGGAACGTTCATCATGTCTAAGCATGCCCGCCTTACCCTGGCCCACCGTGTCGTGAGCGAAAATATGACCCTCGCCGGGTATACGCAGACCGGTATCGGTTTAGCGATTGGCGTCCATCAGTCGACGGTGTCAGGAGATCTCGCCAGATGCGGTAGTGGGACGTACTGCGCGAAACGTGCTCATGCCCCACGCCGTCACGCGCGCAGCTGTCCCCACGATCGTGCCCTTGCTGGACCTGTGCACTGAACTGGTCGTTCACCTGTCGCACTACCTCACAGATCGGTATGTGATAGCGCAAGCCCTGACGGCTCAGAGTTCGTCAACCACGCTGTGATCGGATGGGCGGGCGATGAGGGAGTCGATCCACTTGTAACCGCACTATTGATTATCGGCGAATCGATGGACTCCTTATATGTGACCTGGGAGAGCGAACCGAATGCATTTCCCAACTTCCGACGCAACATGGGCGGCGGAGTTCCCTTCGACGTGTTTGAGGTCATTCTTCGAGTCGCCAGGCGCCAGAGTCTGAGCGCACCCTAAGCGACATCGTCGAACTGACGCGCATCGGTCCATCCAAAGCTTGCCTGCAGTTGCCGTGCAATCCAAGGCCGCAGGGCCGGTCCGCGAGCAAACATCCTGAACCACGGCATCATCGGCACAGATGCATCGTTCATACTAAACTCGAGCCCCCGGATCTCCTAGGCGTCACCTCGTCAGCCGGGTGCGGGACATTGTGCCAGGAGGTCGACATGACGAGAATTGACCGCGCACTTGAGGTGTCGCCTGAAGTCGCCGAAGCGCTGCGTTACTACGTGTACGTGTTGCGCGACCCCCGCAACCGGAAGATCTTCTACGTCGGCAAGGGAATTGGCGGGCGGATCTACTCCCATGTTCGAGAGGCTGAGCGAACCGGCCGGCGGGCGAAGCTCGATCGCATCCGCGCTATCCGAGCCTCGGGTCGCCAGGTCGATCACCTCATCGTTCGCAGCGGTCTGGCCACGGAGAAGGACGCCCTGATCGTCGAGCAGGCCGTCATCGATGCGCTATCGGCATCCGGCATCCCATTGACGAATGTCATCAAAGGGCACGAGGCGTCCATCCATGGGCTGGGCACGATTGACGCGGCTATCGCACGTTGGTCCGCTCTTCGCGCGCCAAGTTTCACGGCTCCAACGGCAATCTTCATCATCAACACGGCGTGGCGTCCCGACATGGATGACGACGAAGTCTTTGAAGCCACGCGAGGACATTGGCTCGTCGGTGCGCGGTCGCGCGACGCGATCGAATACGCCATGGGTGTCGCCTTCGGTGTCGTGCGAGGGGTTTATCGCGTCGATGGGTGGTACCGGTCGACTCAGCCCGGCGAGTCCAAGAGATGGGGGTTCAACGGAACTGACGCCCCAGAGATGGAGCAATTCGTCGGAACTAGCGTTCGGCACCTCGTGCCCACCCGGGGCGCACAGAACCCAGTCCGGCTCTACCTGGACGGTGCTCGCGCATAACGATGATTGTTGCGATTCGAGCCTCCGCTGGCGGCGCACCGACTCGGTACGCCCGCGTTGCCATCCAACTGGTCCACGATCAGACCCGCGAACTCGACGACCCCGACCTGCTTTCGAATCTGCTTCGTCATCTTCCGCCGAATGATCGGTGCCTCGATAGCGTCGAACTGGTCCCGCAGGTTCGGGTTTCCCGCCATCAAGGAGCCTGCGAACCCATAGTCCAGTTCTTCGTGATTGTCATTCGGATTGAGGTGGATGAAGTTTCACAACGTGCCCGTTCCGTTGTCGTACTTCTGGGCCACCTCGCGTCGTTCCGAACCATGCCTGCCGAGGCATCGATGCCCGGGCTGACGACGATGCTCATGCGCACGAATTACTCGCGGCCCTGCTGGTCGAGAAAGTCATACAAATCCTTGTCGGTGCCCTTCAGGCGGGGATCGGCTACGAGCTGTACGTGAGAGAAGTGTGCTCAGACCCTCGAACACCTACGTTTGTGTCGCACAGCCTTACGCAAGAGTTGGCTTCACTTAACTCCGAGCAATGTGTACTATGCCAAGGAGGCACTTCAATGGGGAAAGCGTCAGTGCCGCACACGTTAAGAAAGAGGTCCCAAATGAGCACAGTAACTATGACCGTATCAATGCTTATCGATACGGAAAAGGATCTTGTCGGCATGGAAATGGAACTCGATGGTGTCATGGCGGCGCTAGTGGACTTGGTCGAAGTGGACCCTCGAGTATTCGATCCGGCTATGGGTGCGAATTTCGGTGAGCGAACAGTTGAGATTTCACTGACTGCCACAGGTGAAACCGAAGGAGTAGCAATTGATGCAATTCTTGAATTGATTCGTGTAGCAAGCCAAAGCAGTGCTTGCGGTTACCGACCAATTGATAATACTTTTGTGGCTGCCTGACTTAGAGCGCCCGCGGATAGGGAGCCAGAACGACTCAATTCAGCACAACCGCGTCGCCTATGCGTGCGCGCTTTTAGCAACTTCCTGACAAAAATCCGCCCCGAACGCGAGTAAAGCGAACGCGCCCACGTTGCCACTCTTGTCCGTGAGGCGATAAAAAACTCGGGACTGACGCAGTCTGGATTCGCGAAACTTCGGAACGTCAGCGTCTCGGCACAGTACCTCTGCAACAGTACTTATGCAACTGGCTCGGTTACACCCTCAGTAGCCATGCTGATTCGGATTGAGAGGTGCGCCCCAGAGCTAGCCGAGTCAATAGGTATCTAGCCACCATCGATTAGCTGCACGCATGCCACGGTCGGGTCCACGGTCGGGTCCAGGTTAAGGCGTAAAGAGTGGTGACAGGCTGGGATTGAATCTTGTTAGGCAAGCGACTGGTCACTAATTCGTGGCAGGCCGAGCCATGGGTTAAAACGGTGGTGTGTCGGGTGGGTCGGTCGTGTCGGGTGGGTCCAACCCGGCCACAGGTTGGGTTTTGG
>JBDNFH010000213.1:0-5339 GCA_041689915.1 Candidatus Nanopelagicales bacterium
TCTTTCCACAGTCCGAACTGTCCTTCGCTGACATACTTCGCGACGCTCTCGCACGTCTGGCCGATCATTGCGAGTTCAAAGTCGTGAATCGCACCCGCTCCGTTGAGAGCCAGATGCGTGAGAAGACCGCGCTCCATCAAATCGATCAGCAACGCGCTGTTGCCTGCGCGGAGCACGTGCCCGCCGCAGATGAACATCACGGCGCGGTTGTTCTGCTGGGCGGCGACGATTCGCTCAGCCAGGATCGGTAACGCGGGATGCTCGAAGGGAATGCGCGGACCATTCGGCGCGATCCTGATCGTGTAGGGTTGCAAGTCGTGAATGCGGTCGGCCAGCGGCAGGATTTTGAGTTTGCTACGGTCAAATTGCGGGAAGGGCATGAGCAGAACATCCAGAGAATGGAACACGAATGACGCGGAGGTCTCGGAAAAACGGGGACGACAGCGAAGCGGTGGACGTAGAACTCGTCAGCGGTTGCTGCATGTTTCTAAGAACCCAAGACGCTAAAGCACAGGGAGCATTCGATGAGACCTTCTTTGTGTATTTCGAGGATTTCGATCTAAGCATCACGATGCGCCGGGTCGGGCGTGTGGTTTACGCCCCTTCGATCAATATTATTCACCATGGTGGAAACAGCGCAAAAAAAGGGTTCAACCACATACTGTTGTTTGCTCGCTCCGCTTTTCGGTTCTTTAACAAGCACGGATGGAAACTCAGCTAGTACGCTCTCGCCAACTACTGGTGTATCTGTGGCCCCACGAAATAAAAGGTCGCTCAATCAAGCGATAGCTGATGTAACTCAAGATCAGGGATGCCGTCACCGCCAGGGAAAACTGTAGCGGCGCCGCAATATCCGTCTCCCGATCTACCCACTGAACGACCGGAAGGTGCCATAAGTAAATACTGAAACTAATACGCCCCAGAAAACACCAGACGCGTGATTCGAAGAACCGCGCCAAACCCGCACCATTAGATAAAGCCGCAGCAATGGTTACGGACCAAAGCAGACCATAAAAGAGGAAGTAGGTGTGGAACGCCTTATTATCGATAGCCGGATCAATTGCCGCTCTCCATACCGACGGAATTGTCAGCACAGCGATGAGCAACGCAACCCAACCTGCAGCGCCAAACCAGCGCTGACGGTACCGCAACATTTGCATAAACCCGCTTTGTATTACGAGCAGGGCTAACAAACTGCCTAACAAGAACATTTGAAGGTAAGGACCAAGAGATATCGTGTTTGGTATTGTCTCGCGAGGGGGCCAAATAAAATAAACCGCACCTAACCCAATGAAGATCATCACAATACTCAACCAAACGCTCATTCGAGAAGTAGCGAACAACGATAGGCACACAACCGGCAACGCAAGGTAATACGTGAATTCTGCGGGTATCGCCCAATAAACACTACTACCAGCCTGCAACAATAAGTGTTGTATCAAGGTGTCGATATCCGGAATTCGGGGACCATAGCCATTAGTGTAGGTTGAGAGCACCCATGCCACGATCAAAACAACACAATAGAGTGGATAGATTCGACAGACCCGTCGAATAAAATAACCCAGCCAATACCTCGCTGACTTTAAGCCTTGATCACCCAGATCAAGCGCCTGATAGGTCAAAAGAAAAGCGCTCAGCACAAAAAACAAATAGACACCGACTTTGCCGAAGCCAGAAAAGTCCAGCAACGGTATCAGATTCATACCATGGAGGCTTAGGTGGCTCAGCAATACAAAAAGTACGGCAAGGCCTCGCAGCCCATCCAATGACTTGATGGTTAGTTGGTTTTCATTCATGTGCAGTTGGCGGGTTCGTAGTGCGGTTGACCAGTTCTTGATAAGCTATCCTACCATCTACATTCCAGACCGGAGTCATGACTCTACCTCCTATCGCTATTGGCGGCATCGGCGGCAGCGGCACGCGACTAGTGGCCGCTATTCTCCGCGACGTCGGATATCACATTGGTGAAGATTTAGGTGGGCCATTAGATAATCTGTGGTTTACGTTGCTAATGAAACGCAGAGATCTATGGCCTCTGGAAAACAATGTTCCCGAAATCAGACATGCACTGTCTGTTTTCCTTAATGCCATGACGACGCGGCAACCCTGGTCAAATGAGGATGTCGAGTTGATCAATCGACTCGGCCACGAACCCAGACTGCATCACCCACTTGTCTGGCGCAATGCACGTCGGGATTCGCTGCTGCGTTCACCCCTGATGCATCACGAGCCACCCAGAAAATGGGGATGGAAAGAACCCAATACACATGTTTTTTTACCTGTTCTAGCGCAGGATATCCCTGAACTAAAATATATACATGTGATGCGTCACGGACTGGATATGGCTGTAAGCAACAATCAAAACCAGCTCGCTTTTTGGGGACCCCAAACGCTTGGGATTCGGGTGGAACGCAGCAACCCCAAACATTCATTGAGATACTGGTGCACAGCCCATAGACGGCTGATGGATACGGGCACGAAAATGGGTAATCGTTTCCTCTTACTCAATTTCGACAAGCTGTGCGAATCACCTGAAGAACACTTGCCTCACCTGCTAGATTTTATCGGCGCAGACACTAGCGATGCAAAGTACGAAGAACTTAATGGGCTAGTCAATACGCCAGCATCGACAGGTCGTCGAAAATGGATAAAAAGGCATGATTTTGACAGACAAGATCTGGAACTGGTCGAATCCCTAGGGTTTTCTTTGAGCTAGGCTGCGACGATTTCGGCTCGCACTTCCGCGTCGTCAATGACTTCAAGGATACTTAAGTAACCCGAACGCCATTCTGGTAAGAAGTCCAACTCAACCCCTTCCTCGGCAAACGCGTTTTCTTCATAGAGTTCGCGCCCGCCCGAAGCATTCAGATAGCGGTTCCCTTCAAGTGATTTCACTATTCTGAGGATGCGCTCTTGGCCTCTGTAAGTTGATTCCCCCAACTCAGACGAGAGCAGCATGGGAGTATCGAGACCAAGGTGGTTTGCCGTCAACATCAGCGTATCAACCAGTAATTCAACGACAGGACGATCCAATTTTCGCATGGCTTCTTCAACGACTCCAAATCCTTCTTCGACCACTGGAAAGCGACGTTGCTGTTGGGTCAGTAATTCACGAGCGTCATCGTGGAATCGGACCTCATTAATTTTTGCGTCCCGGGTTGCCTTTGCAAGCGGGAGTGTTATCCATTCAGGCACGCCCGTGCGATCCAAAAGTTTGTTACGGTGTACATATCCTCTTCGAGGAAATTGAACGTCGTCGAATACAACAAATATGTCCGATGCTGCGATCAAGCGGAAGTAACCCGCATAAGGAATCCAATAAGGTTGCATCACGGATATTGTTGTCATTAAGACCTAACCTGTGACCAACATGCGATTGATCAGATCACATATCTCATCCTGGTCCTGCTCACTCAGTTCAGCGTGAATCGGCAAGCAAAGAACCCGGGAAGCAACGTCTTGGCTGACAGCGCAATTCCCTGCATTTCCATAGGCTTCGATCGTATCCAGTGATGGAAAAAAATATCGCCTTGGGTATATCTCTTGGGCCTCAAGTTTACTTAAGCATTTTAGTAACTGGCCTTCGCTTTCAAAAAGTATGGGAAAGTAGCTGAAGTTGTATTCACTCTCAGAGATGCTGATCGCCTGACGTTGAAGTCGATTATCCAGCAATCGATCATATCTTTGGTAAGCTCGGCGATACCCTTCGCGAATACCGTCGATATCCTCAAGAACAAGCAGTCCCATTGCGGCCTGAAACTCATTCATCTTGCCATTGATACCGACATTTCGAATTTCGCCTTTACCCTGAATGCCGAAGTTGATCATGGCTTTCGCTTCTTCGAACATCTCATCATCGCGTATCACCATCGCTCCGCCTTCAATAGTGTGAAACAACTTGGTCGCATGAAAACTCATCACGCTTATATCACCCCGACTCAGCAATGCAGCATTATCTTTGACCACGCCAAACGCGTGCGCCGCATCGTAAATCACAGGGAGATTGTTACTGACGGACATTTTTTCAAATGCGCTGACTTCACATGGATTACCAAATACATGAGTCGCGAGGATAGCCGAGCTCTCGCTCGTGATCGACTTTCGTACAAGTTCCGGGTCAAGGTTCCAGTTATCTCCATTTATGTCGGCAAACACAGGCGTACAACCTTCCCACAAGATACTGCTTGTCGTTGCCGGAAAAGAAAACGGCGTTGTAATCACTTCCCCCTTTGCCTTCAGCAGCTTAAGAGACAATTGAAGCGCTATCGTGCCACTTGAAACGAGCAGCAAGTTCTTCACGCCTAGATAAGCTTCCAATCCACTCGTAAGTTGCTGGAGCAGCGGGCCATTATTAGTCACTTGCTCGGACGAGTAGATTTTATCAATGAGGCTGTGCAAGCGCTCAATACTAGGCAGATGGGGGCGAGTTACAAATACAGGCATAGTCGGCGCTTAAAAATAAGGTGGGAAGCGAGTTCCCGGTTCACAGTCTTTAGAGGCCACTCGAAACGCCGCCTCATCAACTACTAGTCTAACAGTCCTTTTTGGCACAGCATCCCCCGCTAGTCGACGCTTATATTTCTCCAAACCGTCCCCGGGGCTAATTCCGCCACCAAGGTTCAACATTTCGAAGCCCTCGCTCGAATATCGCTCCATCATGCGGTAAAGCAAACCCGCCTGCAGCCAGCGGCCTTCGTCAGAACTCGCCGCGAGAAGGTACTCAACGATCCCCTCGCCGATGCCGAAGCAGGCATAGCTGAACTCACTTTCGCTGATCGCCAAACCAATCCATTCACAATGACCGACTTGGACGTTCAATCGCAGATCAGATTTCTGCTCTGTATAGTGCTGCGACGCATAGAGTGCTGAAAATAGTTCACTCGTAATCGGTACCCAATCAGCCTGCCGTGCCTGTTTCAATTTTTGCCTGATTGACTTGGAATAATCATTGGGTAAAGGCAACTCCGCCAACGACTGAATACCAACGATCGCATCGCTTTCTTCCGCAAGGGCTATATAATCAGGCTCTATCAACGACGGATGCAAGTTCAAATAGGCAGTGGATACACCGAGCGAAGCTAACGTATTTTTTAATTCATCTATCGAAACCGTCGGCATAAAAAATCCGTCAACATTGGCGGCGTGCTTTAACCCATTTTCAAGCTCATAAATGAACATTTGTGATCCGCAAACATACCGATAGCTTAAAGCCGGGTTAGTGGATTCGAACAACTGAGCATCGTAGTTGTAGAAGGTTAGATGCTTCATAGGTCCATCAATGCAGCGATTCTTTGAGCCTCCTTATCACTAGCAAAAAAAACCGAAAATCCGTCCAGGAA
>JBDNFH010000214.1:0-3072 GCA_041689915.1 Candidatus Nanopelagicales bacterium
CGTGGGGATTTCGGTAATCTTCAGGCCATTCAACGTGGACTTGATCACCATCTCACTGGCGAATTCCATGCCCGTGGTCGTGAGTCCCATCTTGTCGTACGCGGCTTTGGAAAAGCCACGCAGCCCACAATGAAAGTCTCCGGCAGGACAAGCGAAGAACAACCGCCCAATGCCCGACAACACCGGGTTGCCGATGTAGCGATGTTTCCAAGGCATGGCACCCGGTTCGATCCCGCCCAGAAAGCGGTTGCCCATCACGAGGTCATAGCCTTCGCGCAGCTTGGCCAGGATGCGCGGCGCATGCGAAAAATCATAGCTGCCATCAGCATCCGCCATGACAATGAATTCCCCACGAGCCGCCGCAATCCCGCCACGTAGAGCATTGCCGTAGCCCTTGTCGGCCACGTCCACCACGCGCGCCCCCAGATCCCGAGCTATCTGCTGCGACCCATCGGTGCTGCCGTTATCCGCAATCACCACTTCGCCCTCGATCCCCGCCTCAGTCAAAGCCGCCTGAGCCTCAACAATACAAAACGCCAACGTTTCGGCTTCGTTCAGGCACGGCATCACAAAAGAAAGAGCAATGTGACGATTCGCCAACCTTGACTGCATTTGCACTTTCCAATTCGGGTTCTTAATCCGAAACATACCCGACCTGACCTGTTTGGCCCCATCTCACTAGTGCGACGCACCAGCGACGTTGCATGCGAAACGGCAGTTCAAGCAAATCAGTCGCATCACGGGTTCAACTGTGAGCGACCATTTTGGTGGAACCCAGCTAGCACAACGACCCTGCTGCAATCACACACAACAGAAACGACACCTCCATAGTGTCTAATGCCGCTTGCATTGCGCCGTTTATAGGGAGAAGTGTATCCAGATGCTGGTCCTCCGCACCTGGGGCGTTTTGTTCCGCTGCTGTGAGGTTTGACCAGTAGTAGTCCTCCACGGCTATCGCGGTCGCTTCTGCCAATGAAGCGACGTCCAGTGCTAAATTCAATGTTGTGGAGCACGCCGTAAGCGCCACTGATTTCAGCGTGTCGCATAGCACGTTGGCTTTCACGACCGGCTGAACGAAAATCAGCAATGCAAGGACGACTGTGAGAACTTTCAAACGAGAATGACTAAACATGGTATTTCTCTTCTTTAAAGTGTGCCTAGAATGCCGTTCGCAGCGAGGCACGGGGAACGGGGAACGAATCGTACCGCCCCCGCAGCCGCTTACAGCCGCGAGAACCTATCACTCAATGACGCATCCGATGGGAGGGTTAAGACCGCATTTGCTTTCGGATAAGGAAAACAAGAAGCACTGCGATCGCGAGAATGTTCAACACCAAGAACACGCTGATGGGGGATTTGGCCAAGACCGCTTCATTTAATCGTTTCTCCACCTCAGCGTCCCGAAGATTCTGTGCCTCCGCAACGGTTTGACTTCCTACAAGGAATAATCCTGTCGCCGGATCGGTGGTGACCTCAGTGTTCTTCCGAAAGTCCAACCACATCTTCTCCCGCTGACGTTGCAAATCGGCGTATTTGGAAAACGGTGGGTGCCTAGGAGGCACAGGCCGAATATCGTCCCAGCAGCGGTCATGAATCTCGTAATACTCTGCGAAGGATACCGGGGTTTCGACAGTATAAGCCTGCGGTATCTCGAAGGTGTCGTCATCAAACGATGGAGAGCCATCAATATTGTGAAAGGTGTATACCCCGAGCGAAGAGCCGTCAGCGGCAAGAGATTCAAACTCTGTGGGGAGCAGGGACTTACGATTGACTTTTAGCCTAACCTCCGAACGAACCTTTCCGAGCGCCCTCCGAAGTAGCGTCGCATGCGCGGGAAGATCAGTCACAGTAGCTCGATTAGGAACCGCACCCCGAAGTTCATATATCGCTTCAGCGCCCCGCACGTTTCCTGTGCCAGCAAGGATGAAGTCTGTGCCCTCGAGGCAAAAGTCGGGAAGGAACCACAGCGACAATTCGTTTCCTTGCAGCTTTGCCTCAATAGGCGGGACGGCGAAGTGATTCTTATCGATAACGATCCTTGACTGTGGCAGAACTTCGTACACTTTTCCGCCTAGGTATAACATGACGGTCTGCGAACCTTGAACGGCTTCCACACGGATTGCCTGAACACCATCGGCCAGCAACTTGTGGGACACAGTCGTTTCATGATGATGCAATTTCACTTGATATCGCACCGGCGCGGAGAATGCCCCTGCCCAACTCTTGAGGACCGCATCTACTGGAGGTGCGTCCGCGAAGCTTGGCTGAACGGACCAGAAAGACACCAGTAGCACGGCCCCCCTTAGACATACGCAAAAAAACGATCGAAAAACACTCATGTTAAGGCACCTCCATCTGCGTAGTTGACTCGCGTGGAATCGGCGATGCCGTTCCCCTGACCGGAATGATACGCCTAACTTCTACACCCTCGTTATTTCGAAACCGAACCACGAGATGATCGTCTAAGTCGAATGCTTCAGCCTCTGGCTGAAAGGTGAGGCGCACTTGAACGGACCCGCTCGACGGCTTCGCAGTCACGGAAATCTGATTTCTTGAAACTGAAGCGTCCTCGAAAACAAGTTGTGAAGCAGCTTCCGACACGTTTACACTTACCGTGCGCTCAGCAGAAGCACCAAGCTGAACTGAACCGAAGTCAACGGTCGCAGGACGACATTCAATCACCGACTGAACGAGTGCACGCACGGAAAACTGCATATTGCGGAACTCCGGCCTGTCATGATCCGTGCCGACCGTGAGCCTCGCGACTTGCAGTCCGGCATCCAGCGTCGACACGGCGAAATGAAACGGAAGCGTCTCGCCGGCGCGGACCTCAAGCCCTTCGACCAGATTGGTGCGGTGACAATAGCACGACGAAGTTACGCTGGTGATCCTGAAACTCTCCGAAGTCGTGTTCGCAATTTCAAAACACTGCTCAGAGGCTCCTCCCTGCAGCACGATTCCCAAATCTACAGTCCGCGAATCAGCCACACCTCTCGCCTCGAATTGCGCGAACAGGCTCCGAACCAGAAGGACGAATACGACACTGAGCAAACAAATGCCAACAACCCGCCA
>JBDNFH010000215.1:0-5889 GCA_041689915.1 Candidatus Nanopelagicales bacterium
ACACGCGTCATAGCAATACCTCCAATGCATGACGGATCGGCGGTAGCGCACGTGGGAAGGACTCCGAAATTTTCAGCAACGTAGATGGTTGTCCACCATTTCGCAGCCACCGGCGTAATGCTTCGTTGGCCAGATCCGAGCCTTCGCGCTGACGCAACCGGAATGAATCCACAATGCTGCGCTCGGCCGAGTACAGGCCAAGTTCGACGCCGCCCTCGAGCTCAATCAACTCACGTCCAATGGAGAACTTTGATGGATCGAAGTGGCGCCAATGGACCCGGGTTTGAGTCACCGGTGCCCACATTCCCCGCGGAATGGCTACATCCCACTGCTCAGGAATTTCATCGGTTAAGTCATGCCGAGCCAGGGCAGTGCGCAGACACAGTGTTGCTCTCGGAGCCCGATGAGAGATCTCGATAAGTTCTTCGTCGCCAACGTGTCCTGCTTTGCGGTAGACCCCGCGGGCAAGACGTTCGATGTCTCCCGCGGCAATCAACCTTCGAAACTGACGTTCCCCCACCAAGCCAGCAGCCTGTGTGTATCCGAACACCTGAGGCAGTTGATTCAACAGCAGTTCACTATGAACCACAACAACCACCTCCGTAGGTATTCCTAAAAATAATAGCACAGGTGTAAAGGATTAACTACATAAGAGAGGTCACACGGGTCAACCCCCCAGGCCCTTAACAAAGTCTGAGGAAAACCCCACACCGATGTCTTCCACTTCAATGCGCATTATCCCTTCAGCATGAGCGTGAAGCGCATTTTCATCAAGTAACTCCACGTCAATACTCATTAATCCGGCTCTTCAGACTTAACCGGGCAACTCGGGTCGGGGCCGGCTAGCCGAGCAATAGGCTGGCATCGTGCGCATTGCAACTTGGAACGTGAACTCGGTGGGGGCCCGAATTGATCGGGTGGTGGAGTGGCTTGAGGTTGCCCAGCCTGATGTTGTTGCCTTGCAGGAATTGAAATGCACCGACGAAGCTTTCCCGCACCTCCCGATTCAGGCTGCAGGATATGAAGCGGTGACTCATGGCACCGGGCGTTGGAATGGTGTTGCGATTCTTACTCGGGTAGGCGCCACCGATGTTGTTCGGGGCTTGGTCGGGCAGCCTGATTTTGATGGCGCGCAAGAACCTCGGGCAATTGGCGCTACGTGTAATGGTGTTCGGGTGTGGAGTTTGTATTGCCCCAACGGTCGTGAGCCCGGACATGATCACTACAACTACAAGTTGGAATGGTTTAAGACATTGAACGCCACGATTTCCGGTGATTTAATCCAGTATCCAGACCTACCGCTTGCTTATATTGGCGACTACAACATTGCTCCAACCGACGCCGACGTCTGGGACATAGAAAAATTCATTGATTCAACCCACGTAACTCACGCTGAGCGTGCTGCGCTGACTGACCTTCAAGCTTTAGGTTTGACGGAAACCATGCCGCGTTCTTTAAAGGGCGAGCCATACACGTTCTGGGATTACCGCAATGGTTCCTTCCATCGAGGTTGGGGAATGCGGATCGACCTGGTCTACGGGAATCACGCATTTACTTCACTCGTGTCTGATGCTTATGTCGACCGAGATGCTCGCAAGGGAAAAGGCGCCTCAGATCACGCGCCCGTTGTCGTTGACCTCAATCTGCCCGCGTAAATCCGCTTCCCTCATAGATCCACTCGAAAATCCGCCCAGATGTAGTCTAGGGAGGCGCCCAGATGTAGTCTATGGGTGTGATTGAGCACGGTTTGCCCAGTGAAAGCGGTTATGCGCCACGGTTGATTGACGGGGAATTGTTATCCCTTGTCCAACTCGTTCCAGCAATTGCTGTTGAAGGCCCAAAAGGGGTTGGGAAAACGAGTGCGTGCGCGCGAATTGCCCAAAGCGTCTTCACTCTCGACAACCCGGTGACCGTGGAAATTCTGGAGGCAGCACCGGAAAGACTCACCTCGACAAAACCGCCGGTCTTAATTGACGAATGGCAGCGATGGCCGCGTAGCTGGGATTTGGTTCGAAGAAGCGTAGACCAATCCAATAAGCCGGGGCGCTTTCTACTGACCGGTTCAACGTCACTCAACAACCCTGAGACCCATTCGGGTTCTGGGCGAATTGTTGATCTACGCATGCGTCCGATGTCACTCTTTGAGCGAGGGTTCCCTTCAACCGTCTCACTCGCGCAATTACTCTCCGGTGAAAAAAGTGAAATCGACGGATCTACTTCCATTGGGTTGGAGGACTACGTCACCGAAATTTTGGGGAGCGGACTCCCCGGATTACAAGGAGCGGCTGCGCAAGCGAAAACGAAACTCTTACAAACATATGTCCGCCGGATCGTTGACCGGGATATTCCCGAGACCGGCCTGCAGGTTCGCAACCCAGCGTTAATGCAAAGGTGGCTCACAGCGTTCGCAGCGGCTACCTCCACGATCGCAACATTTGAAACTATTCGGGACGCAGCAACGACAGGGAGTTCGGAGAAACCGGCTCGTTCCTCAACGCACCCCTATCGAGATTCTCTCGAACGCATTTGGATTTCAGATCCGCTACCCGGTTGGGCGCCCACCCATTCACGAATCAACAGACTCACATTTGCGCCAAAGCATCACCTCGCTGATCCTGGCTTCGCTGCCGCAATCCTCAACCTTGATGCCGAGGACCTCATTGGAGGCAAAGGAACCCTTGCTCCGATCTCTCGCCCAGGTAGTTTTTTGGGTTCATTATTTGAATCCCTCGCCGCACTCAATCTTCGTGTTTACGCACAAAACGCTGGCGCGCGAGTGAGCCACCTGCGAACCAAATCGGGTGAGCGTGAGGTTGACTTTATCGTTGAGGGATCCGGTGGAAAGATTGTCGCAATCGAAGCGAAGTTGTCGGCAACCGTGACGGACTCTGATGTCAGGCACTTGAACTGGCTCGGTGAGCAAGTCAGAGACAAGCTGAAGGACAAAGTGATCCTAACAACTGGGACAGATGCCTATCGCCGTAAAGACGGCGTCGCTGTCGTGCCACTCTCACTGCTAGGTCCCTAGGCATAGGCTAATCAAATGCGAAAAATAATCCGGTGTTCGAGTGTTGGACGCGCGACGTGAGCCTAGAAGTTCGCCGGATTAGCAGTGAACAGCATTCTGACTATCTAGATGGTGTGATCGCTTCAGATTCTGCCTCAGTTTCATTCTTGCAGTTGCCTGCGTGGGGCAGCGTCAAAGTTGGTTGGCGACCAGAGTCCGTTGGTTGGTTCCGGGACTCCACCCTCGTTGGCGTTGCGCTAGTTCTTTATCGCCCGATTCCTAAACTGCCCCAGCGTTCCCTGGCCTACATCCCTGAAGGTCCGATAATTGAGTGGGAAAGTGACGATCATTCTTCGTGGTTGTCACCGTTGGTGTCGCACGTTAAGGGACGTGGCGCCTTTCAATTAAAGATGGGACCGCCAGTTGCCATCAGGCAATGGGATGCGGAAACGATTAAGGCCGCAATCGGTGAAGTTTCACTGCTGGGTGAAGTCAATGCAGATCGCGAGTTTGCCGTGGGTGAGAAAGTGATTACATCCCTTCGATCACTTGGCTTTGTTCAAGAAGTCAATGTTGGTGCTGGTTTTGGTGACGTGCAACCACGCTATGTTTTTCAGGTTCCATTGGCTGGTCGCACTGAAGCCGAGGTGTTCGCGGGCTTCAATCAACTTTGGCGGCGCAATGTTCGTAAGGCTGACAAATCAGGAGTCGAAGTCTCGCTTGGAACTCGGGCGGACCTCGCTGCCTTTCACGAGGTTTACGTTGAGACGGCTGCGCGTGACGGGTTCACGCCTCGGGGCTTGGTGTACTTCGAACGAATGTGGGACGCACTGGGTAATCACTTCAGTTTGCATATTGCGCGTTATGACGGACATGTAGCCGCGGCGACCATCAAGATCACGGTGGGTGCGCACGCTTGGTATTCCTATGGTGCTTCAACTACAACCGATCGCGATGTTCGTCCTTCGAATGCATTGCAATGGTCCATGATCAAAACTGCGATCGAATCAGGTTGCAGTGTTTACGACCTGCGTGGGATTTCTAACACCCTTGACGCCTCTGATCACCTCTTTGGATTGGTTTCCTTCAAGTTGGGTTCGGGTGGTTACGCCCAGGAATACGTTGGTGAGTGGGATTGCGTGATTCGCAAGTCGTGGGCCCGTGCTTTTTCGATCTACCAACGGCGAGGCTAGCGAGCGGATCGGTTCGATCCTGACATGATGAATGGGTGTCTTTCATCCTTCACATAAATGACGAAAAGTGGCTCACCCATTTGCGCGCTGTTGTCAATGCGGTCACTAGCGCAAGCGGCAGTTCGCCGGTTCCGGTGATCAAAGGTAATGGTTACGGACTCGGTCAGGAATTGCTCGGCGCAACCGCAATGGACCTTGGGGCTGACACAATTGCGGTAGGAACAGTTTTCGAAATTGAGTCCGTTGTCAGCGTTACCCAAGGTGACATTGTTGTCCTTCAACCATTTGATCCGCGTGATGCTGGTGCCGCCGCCAAGTGGTGGGAGATTGGGGAGAAGTTTTATGCCGGGCGAATCATTCGCACCGTTGCCAGCCTTGAAGCACTCACCGAGTTGGTTAAGGGGGCGGGTAGCGTCCGCATAATTCTTGAAGCCCGCAGTTCAATGGTGCGTTTTGGTTTTACCGAATCCGAACTCGTTGGCGCCCTTCGCAACCCTGAAATCCGTGCAGCACTTGCCACCGGGCGCATCTTTATCGAAGGCTTATCCATTCACTTGCCTATCGAGCGCTCGACACCTGATTCACACGCGGTTGAAGTCATGCGCTGGGCTGGATTGTGGGAGAGGGAAACCGCTGTGTGGGAGGGTCACTCACCCCCAGCACCCGTTATCTGGGTTTCCCATTGCAGTGATGCTGAGCTTTCAACTATTCGCCAAAGTGTTAGCGAGTTGGTCGTGCGCATGCGGGTTGGCACTCGACTGTGGCTGGGCGAACGCTCCGCACTTTCCGCTTCGGGCACGGTGTTGGCGGTACACCCAGTTTCTGAAGGTGCGAAGGTTGGCTACCGTCAACGTAGTGCCGGCAAGAATGCCACCTTGGTTGTGGTTAGCGGTGGTACCGCACATGGAATAGGTTTGAGCGCACCTTCCCCGACTACTTCACTGCGCCAACGGGTTACTACATTTGGGGTCGGAGCACTCGATGCAACCGGTCGGGCCATGTCCCCCTTTAGTCTTGGTGGGAAGCAACGTTGGTTTGCTGAACCACCGCACCAACATGTCTCAATGTTGTGGTTGAACAACGAATCGGTTCTGCCACGGGTTGGTGATCCGGTAAGTGCTGAGGTCCGATTCACCACAACGCGGTTTGATTCCGTTTCAATTATTTAACTGGTCGCTCATTGTCTTGCCTCTTTGCTAGGCAACCCCATTTAGCAGTGCAACCTTTGGGGTTTCCGCAGCCCGCTTTTGATCTAGATCCCAGGCAATCTGCAGTGCCAGCCACGCCCTAGCCTCGCTCTTTCATGAGGGGTGGCGTCCGGGGTGTGTTTAAACGGCGAAAGGTGCTCCTGACCTGAGAAAATAGTAGTTGTGACACTGCTTTTTCCCACGGATCAGGAAGGCACCTTCCAAGTGAAGAATTCTACCGGTTTTTATCCCAGTATTGGTGTTGACGGCGGAGGGACTGGGATCGTGTCCCAGGCCGGTGCTGTCTTGTTGATCGAAACAGCGAAAGCGCTTGGTATGCCGAAGGCATTGAGCGCGGCATTGGGACCGTGGCGTAAACCCTTTGCGCGGCACGATCCGGGGAAGATCGTGCTGGATTTGGTGTTGAGTCTGGCCATGGGCGGGGACTGCCTGGCCGACGTGGACCGGCTGCGGACCCAACCTGGGGTGTTTGGGGCGGTGG
>JBDNFH010000216.1:0-5061 GCA_041689915.1 Candidatus Nanopelagicales bacterium
CAGACAAACGGCATCACTGTCGCGGTCCACCCCTTGTCCGGCGCGACGAAACTCGACGAGTTCAACTCCGCTTTCGGTCGGCTAGCCGTGGCGTGCACGCGCGCGACCCACGGGCTTCTCGTGCTAGCTCGTCCTGGCCTGGATCGCCTTCTGACAGAGGCACCCGCTCGCCCCGGTACTCCGTATGGCGAGCCTGGAAACAGACACCTGCCGCGGCAAACGCACCAACGTATCCTCGCCACATTCGCCCGTGGGACCATGACCCTCACGCCATCCGAGCGAATGGCCGAGCAGTGAGGGGGCAACGGTGTCACGCCTAAACGACCTGATTCGCCAAGTCGGATCGTTAAATGGATCTCTCGCTGCCGACCTGCAGCGCGAGGTTTCAGCCCTGGCAGACCGTCGATCGTTCGGACTGAACTTCGAGCGGCACGTCCCTGAAGCTGTCGAACTCCCCGGCCGTCCTGTCCGCAAAGGCGACAAGGTTCGAGTGCTCCCCCCGAGAGGAGAAACGGCAACGCACGCTGACGATCGGCTCTGGCGCGTGTCAAAGGTACGTCGAAATGGTGTCTTGGCCACAGCCGACCTCGCCGCTCTCGACGACGAAACTGATTTGATCTCGTCCGATGTCGGCGACCTCGTAGTCGTTGCGCAGTTTCGCGATCCCATCTACCCGGGGCTCGTATCCACCGGCAAGGTCGAACGCGGCGGAGACAAGCCCTTCCACACCGTGATTAACGCAGAGAACTTCCATGCCCTCCAAACACTGCTCTTCACCCACCGCGGCAATGTCGACTGCATTTACATAGATCCGCCTTACAACACGGGCGCGAAAGACTGGAAATACAACAACGACTACGTCGAGGGCGACGACTTATACCGTCACTCTAAGTGGCTCGCGTTCATGGAACGTCGATTGCTCTTAGCAAAGGAACTCCTGGATCCAGTCGACTCAGTTTTGATCGTGACCATTGACGAGAAGGAGTTCATGCGGCTTGGTCTCCTGCTTGAGCAGACTTTCCCAGAATCAGATGTCCAGATGATTACAACGGTCATAAGTCCGCAAGGTGTTGCGCGTCCAGGGAGTTTCTCCCGTGTCAACGAATTCATCTACTTCGTCAGGGTCGGCGGTTCCAAGGTATCGCGGACGAATGATGACATGCTTATCGAACCTGAAAAAGCCGTTGATGCGCCGGTTTGGTTCAGTATGATTAGAAGTGGCACAAACGCACGCCGTGAAGACAGCAAGAACGGCTTCTACCCAATTTTTGTGAATCCGAGTACCCGCCGTATTCGTGAGATTGGCTCGCCACTTCCAAGGGGTGAAGACCGCACCTCGGCGGATGATCTCCCCGGGCTTGAAGCCGTCTGGCCGATACGCAGAGATGGAACGGAAGGAAACTGGCAGTTGACGGCAGACACGCTGCGCAGGTCCCTCGAAGGTGGATTCGCGAAGGTCGGTGCGAGAAATCCAGCAGGCAATTGGGCCATCATGTATGTACGTTCGGGCGACAGGGATCGCCTCCAGGCGGGAGAAGTTGAACTCACAGGTAAGGATGCATTTGGGAACTCCACGTTTGAGCGCAACGGGGCAGCTTCCGATTCCCGGATACCTAAGAGCGTGTGGAACAAGCTTTCTCATGATGCAGGCAAGCAGGGAAGCATGCTCACAGCACGCATCCTTGGCGGACGAAAGTTTCCATTTCCAAAGTCGCTTTATGCGGTTGAGGATACGCTGCGTTTCTTCATCGTTAGCAAGCCAGAAGCGGTGGTGCTCGACTTCTTCGCCGGGTCTGGGACTACAGCGCATGCAGTCATGCGACTTAATAAGCAGGATGGTGGTCGTCGTCAGTCCATCTCAGTGACGAACAATGAAGTGTCTGCTGACGAGCAGAAGTCGCTGCGCGAGCGGAGCTTACGCCCAGGGGATCCGGAGTGGGAGCAGTACGGGATATGCGACTACATCACCAAGCCGCGCATCGCGGCGGCGATTAGTGGACAAACCCCAGCCGGGGGGCCGATTCAGGGTGACTACAAGTTCACGGACGAGTTTCCGATCGTCGACGGTTTCGAGGAGAACGTGGAGTTCTTCACACTCACCTACGACGCGCCGTTGCGCGTAGCGAGCAACAGGGAATTCTCGAGGATAGCTCCGCTGCTGTGGATGCGCGCGGGCTCACAGGGTCGTCGCATTGATGACATTGCTAAAGGGTGGGATGTAGCGGAGGCATATGGCATTCTCGTGGACCTTGATCAATTGGACCCTTTTCTCGAAGGCGTCACTGAACAGATCGGATTGACGATCGTTTTCGTCGTGACTAATGACGACCGCCTGTTCGAATCAGTCGTGCGTTCTCTACCCGATCACGTCGAACCAGTCCGACTGTACGAGTCTTATTTGCGCAACTTCGAAATCGAGTCGGGACGGAGTGCGCGGTGAAGTTCACTCTCAAGGATTACCAAGCAGAAGCGGCCGATGACCTACTGCAGTCGCTGGGGAAGGCGCGCACCATTGTCGACATTGAAGGTAAACCAGTGTCCGTGTCGCTGAGTGCGACTACGGGAGCCGGTAAGACCGTCATCGCCGCGTCTGTGATCGAGGCGTTGTTCTACGGGACGGATGCCTTCGCAACCGACTATGAGCCTGACCCCGGGGCGGTCGTTATTTGGTTCTCAGACGACCCGAACTTGAACGAACAGACCCGGTTTCGCCTGATGGAGGCGTCCGACAAGTTGAACTACACGGACCTGGTTGTGATAGAGCCGCCATTCGCTAAGGCGAGGCTGGAGCCGGGGAAGGTTTATTTCCTTAACACACAGAAGCTGTCAAAGTCGTCGCTGCTCACCCGCGGACATGCGGACTTTTCGGATGCCTCCGTTCTTGAGACGATGACGACGTCGGCTAGTCCGGACCTGCAAGGGTGGACCATCTGGCAAACCATCGCAAACACGATCGACTCCAGTGACCTGAACGTGTACTTGGTCATCGACGAGGCACACCGAGGGTTCGGGGGGAAAACTTCGAAAGAGAAGTCGACGATCGTCAGCCGGCTGGTCAACGGTCACGCAGGTTACCCGCCGATCCCGATCGTGTGGGGGATTTCTGCCACGATCGATAACTTCAAGGAGGCGATGGAGAAGGCGGAAGTGCACGGTCGTCGTGCCCTTCCTCCGGTCAGTGTTGACGGGTTTCGGGTTCAGGAGTCGGGGCTGATCAAGGACGCAGTGATCCTCGACATCCCCGCGGAGGCTGGCAACTTCGACGGCGTACTCGTTCGACGTGCTGCGAAGAAGCTGCGTGAGTCGACTGATAACTGGGAGCGGTACGCGCGCAACCAGACAGTGAAGGACCTTGTGAAGCCGCTGCTCATTCTCCAGGCGCCGAACACGCCCGACCCGGAGCAAATCGGACGTGCGCTGGACTACATTTTCGCCGAGTTCCCGGAGCTTGATGGGAACGCAGTGCGTCACGTGTTTGGGGATCACACCACGCAGCGTTTCGGGGCTTGGGAAGTGGACTGGATCGAACCGCAGCGGGTCGAGGATGAAACTCGAGTTCGTGTGCTCGTCGCCAAGGACGCTATTTCGACGGGGTGGGACTGTCCGCGTGCGGAGGTTATGGTTTCGTTCAGACCCGCTAAAGACCACACCTACATCACGCAACTTCTTGGCCGCATGGTGCGGAGTCCGCTTGCGCGTCGTATTCCGGGGGACGACAAACTCAACGCTGTTGAGTGCGTGCTCCCATTTTTCGACAGGACCACCGCAGGAAACGTTGTGAAGTACCTGACTGGCCAGATAGGCGACGTGGCACCACCAACGAGAAAAGTCGTGATTTCCGAATGTCTTTTGATGCCCAACGCGGATGTTCCGGAGTCAGTTTGGCTGACATGGGATGTGATGCCAACGGTGACCATCCCGCAACGCGGTGCGGCACCGGTCAAGCGCTTAACTCTATTGGCTTTGGCGTTGTCTTCGGATGGACTCAGGCTAGGGGCCGTGGCGGAGGCGACTGCGGAAATGCACCTCGTCCTCGATGCAGCCCGTGCGCGGTACCCGCGATTACTCGAGAGTGCGGTGAATGAAATCTGGTCGGTGCGGGGACAGACGATCACGGGTCGCCAGAGTGGGACGCAACTGACCTACAAGGACTTCATCGAATTCGCCGATGACCGTGCGATCCAAGTAGGTTTCAAGGATGCGATGAAAGCGTTCGGCGGAGACGTGTCTACGTCGTATGTGAATGAACTGAACCTCGACGACGATGACGACGGGTTGCGGGACGCGTTCGTGACGACCGCGGCTCTTGCGATAATCCCGGAGGTTCGAACTGAGATTGACAGGGAGGCGGACGCGTTGGCGAGCAAGTGGTTCGCTGAACATCGCGTGGCCATTAAGTCTCTGACGGACGACCGACAGCAGGAGTACGCGGACATTCAAGCCCTGGCGACTCACCCGCAGCGAGGGTCTCTCACCAGACCGCGAACCCGCATTGAAGACTACATAGAGATTGGACCCGAAGGTCAGCAGTCGTTCGCTCCGACGGCCGTCAGGCATTTGATGGCCGACGATAAAGGCACCATGCCCATAGGAGCCTTGAACGAGTGGGAGCGAGAAGTCGTGATGCGGGAGTTGACTCGGGAGGACTGTCTTGCCTGGTACCGAAACCCGCCACGCCAGTCGGTGGATTCACTCGGTGTGGCGTACCGCGACGAGGTGGGAAACTGGCGATCGATGCACCCGGATTTTGTTTTCTTCAACGACGTCAACGGAGTCACGCGCCCGTCGATCGTCGATCCGCACGGGCATCACCTGGAGGACTCCGTGATCAAACTCCAGGGACTCGCCGAATTCGCAGCACAGTACGGTGGGGAGTTCCACCGCATCGAGGCCGTGACCAAGATCGGCAACAAGATGCTCGTGCTCGACATGACGTCACCCGAAGTCCGTGAGGCCGTTCAGCTGACCGATCAAACCGTAACGGCCCTGTACAACACGTTGGGTTCCGACTACGACTAATGAAAACTTCAGCCATCGGTGGACCCATCTGGCTCTGACCGG
>JBDNFH010000217.1:0-18704 GCA_041689915.1 Candidatus Nanopelagicales bacterium
AGTCCGGTGTAAATCACTTCGCAGCCAGCATCGCGCAGGGCACGCGCAATTACCTTTGCCCCACGGTCATGTCCATCTAATCCAGGTTTAGCGATCACCACTCGAATCGGGCGAGAAACGGAAGTCATAGAGAAAATGCTACCGGGTAAGGCAAACGTGATTTATGGCACTCAATTCTTTTCGAAACCGACGGCATAGGATGGCAGTCATGACACAGGCGCCCGGTTACTCAATCACGATTCGAATGCACGTCACTCCAGAACTGCACGCTTCGGGAAGAATCATTTCAGCGGTGAGTGATGCGGGTGCAGTTATTACCGGGCTTGACGTCTCCGACCCTGGTACCGAAACCACGGTGGTTGATCTCAGCGCCCTGGCGCACGACCCGGATCACGCCGAATCGATCCGGGACACTCTCAACGCCATTAACGGATGCCATGTCGACAAAGTCAGTGATTCGGTTTTCCTCCTTCACCTCGGCGGAAAAATCGAAGTCGGCCTCAAGGTGCCAATGCGTAACCGCACCGATCTGGCTCGCGCCTACACCCCCGGAGTCGCCCGTGTCTGTCTCGCAATCGCCAATAATCCGGCAGACGCGCGAAACCTCACCATTAAGCGCAACACGGTTGCTGTCGTCACCGACGGGTCCGCTGTACTCGGCTTGGGAAATATTGGTCCCGAAGCAGCGATGCCGGTCATGGAAGGTAAAGCCGCACTATTCAAAAAGTTTGCCAATGTCGACGCGTGGCCAATCTGCCTTGACACTCAAGACGTCGACGAAATCGTTCGCACGGTTGAAATCATTGCTCCCGGCTTTGGTGGGATCAACCTGGAAGACATTTCGGCACCGCGCTGTTTCGAAATTGAGCGAAGGTTACGCAAAAGCCTCAATATTCCTGTTTTACACGATGACCAACACGGCACCGCGGTTGTCGTGCTTGCCGCACTTATGAACGCGTCCAAACTCGTTAAAAAGGAACTTTCGTCCTTGCGCATTATCATGTCTGGCGCGGGAGCTGCCGGCGCCGCAGTCGCTCAACTTCTGCTGCATGCTGGAGTACAAAACATCATGCTCTTTGATTCCAAAGGTGCGATCTCTACCAGCAGGACTGACCTAGACCCCGTTCGCACTGAACTAGCCAAATGCACAAACTTAACCAAATTCACGGGTTCAATACAAGAAGCGTTAGTGGGTGCAGACGTCTTCATTGGTGTCTCACAACCCAATCTGATCACCGCGGCAGATGTTGAAAAAATGGCCAAAGATTCAATTGTTTTCGCGATGGCGAACCCCGACCCAGAAATCAATCCAATTGAGGCAGCCAAATTCGCCAAGGTCGTAGCAACCGGGCGCAGCGACTATCCCAATCAGATCAACAACGTCCTTGCGTTCCCGGGAATTTTCCGCGGACTCCTTGATAGCGGAGCACTTGATATCACCGACGAAGTTCTCATGGCTTCGGCATTAGCGATCGCTGAATGCGTCAACGAGAAGGCCCTCTCCCCCGTGTATATCGTGCCAAGCGTCTTTGATATCAGTGTGGCTCCGGCTGTCGCTGCGGCAGTAATCGCGGCAACCAAAGTCAGAAGCCCGAGTAACTAGAGTTTTTCAACGGGTGCGTAACGCAACAAAAGACGCTTCACACCCGAGGCACCAAAATCAATGGTTGCATCAGCCCGGTCACCACTGCCACCCGTTTCAATGACGGTGCCCATGCCGAATTTCTCGTGCGTGACGCGGTCCCCCGCATTCAGCGAGATCGTGTTGGCGCTCACACTTTTACTGCCTCGCCGAAGTAATGAATCCGATCCCGACCAAGTGGTGGAACCAAAACTCGAGCTCGGGGAAAACATGGGTGGTGCTTCGCGTTCCCACGCAAGGTGGTGCTCGGGGATTTCATCAAGGAAACGGCTTTGTGGGTTGGCGGAGGGGCTCCCCCAGGATGATCGGGTTAACGACCTGCTCAAATACAAGCGCAGGCGGGCTCGCGTAATGCCCACGTAGGCGAGCCGCCTTTCCTCTTCCAATTCACGCGCCTCACCCAGGGATCGCGAATGCGGGAAGATTCCTTCCTCCATCCCGGTGAGAAATACCGTGGGGAATTCCAGACCTTTCGCGGTGTGCAAAGTCATCAGCGTGACAACTCCGCCGTGGTCCTCCCCGTCGGGGATTGAATCAGCGTCTGCAACCAAAGCAACATTTTCTAGGAAGTCAATCAATGTTCCTTCGGGGTTGTCGACTAAGAAAGATGCGGCAACCGATTCGAGTTCGGCGAGGTTTTCAATTCGGCCTTCATCTTGTAAATCGGTTGACGCCCGTAACTCTGAGAGGTAACCACTTTGTTCAATTGCCGCTTGGACAACCAGAGCGGGTTCGGTGTCTGATTCAAACAGGGTTTGCAGCCCTTGCATCAACTCAACAAAACTTGCAATCGCACCGATGGAACGTGTGGCAAGTCCGGGTACGTCACCTGCACGTTGCAGACTTTCAAAAAAAGTAATGCGCTCTCGTTCGGCGTAGGCACCGATCATGGCTTCCGCGCGATCACCGATCCCGCGCTTAGGGGTGTTGAGAATCCGGCGCAGCGACACCTCATCTGCTGGATTCACAATTGTGCGCAGGTAGGCCAAAATATCTCGAACTTCCTTGCGTTCATAAAAACGAACTCCACCAACAACTTTGTAGGGCATGCCGGTTCGAATAAATACTTCTTCCACCGCGCGCGATTGCGCATTCGTCCGATAGAACACCGCGGTGTCCCCAGGTCGGGATATTCCCTCGTCGGACAGGCGATCAATCTCCCGGGCAATAAATGACGCTTCGTCGTGTTCGTCGTCGCCAACGTAAACCTTAATCAGATCACCATCACCTGAATCGGTCCATAGATTCTTTACGCGACGTGATGTGTTTTTTGCAATCACCGCGTTGGCGGCACTCAAAATAGTTTGGGTTGAGCGGTAGTTCTGTTCCAACAGGATCGTGCTGGCGTTGGGGTAGTCCCGCTCGAACTCTTCAATATTGCGAATTGTCGCGCCACGGAATGCGTAAATTGACTGGTCAGCGTCACCCACAACACACAACTCACCCGGTGGCGGTGAATCAGGTGATGCGGCAACGGTGCCGACCAATTCCTTGATCAACATGTATTGGGCGTGGTTGGTGTCCTGATACTCGTCCACCATGATGTGGCGGAATCGACGCCGATACATATTGGCAACTTCAGGAAAGAGTTGGAGCAGCGCGACGGTTGAACCAATCAGGTCATCAAAATCAAAAGCATTAGCACGGGTCAATCGGTTTTGGTATTCGCGGTAAATCTGAGCAATCACCGATTCAATGGCTGCATCTTTATCAAAAACCAATCGGGTATTGCTCAGAAAAGTCTCGTGGTCAATCAACTCATTTTTTGCCGATGAAATCCGGGAGAGCACCATGCGGGGCCTGGTATTTTTCACGTCAATATTGAAATCACGCAGGATTAATGTGATGAGTCGCAGTGAGTCTTGGGTGTCATAGATCGTGAAGTTGCTCTTGACCCCGAGTCGGTGTGCCTCAGCACGCAAGATGCGAACACAGGCACTGTGAAAAGTGGAGACCCACATGGTGCGACCAGCCGGGCCAACAAGATCTGCAACCCGTTCTTTCATTTCCGCAGCGGCCTTGTTTGTGAAGGTAATGGCCAATATTTGTCCGGGTGTGGCATCCCCGGTTGCCAGTAAGTGCGCGATTCGACGGGTGAGAACGCGGGTTTTGCCGGACCCGGCACCGGCAACAATCAGAAGTGGACTACCTCTGTGTTCAACGGCTCTGCGCTGGGCGGCATTGAGATCCTTGAGTAAGTGATTGCCTCTGCCGGAAATAAACTGGGATGGGCTCGCGTCAGACACTAAGGCAGTCTAGGCCTAGACCCCAACAATTCAATCAATGGCGAAAATCAACGCCTGATGTAGCCAATCACTTTCACCCAAGATTTTGTCGGAACACTTGATGCCAGTGCGACCAGTCCCTTGTCTCCGACCTCAGCGACCACAATTGAAGTGGTCTTGCCTGCCGCCGTCACCGCAGCCGAACGTGAACCTCGATCTACTCCACCTACGGCGTAGGCAGCAAAACGCCCGTCAGCGCCCTTACCCTTTGTAGTGATCCGAAGGATGACGGCCGCCACATTCTTCTTCTTTTTGGGCACGTCCCCTACCCCGGTCACCTTGGCTAGTTTCACTTCGGTGCCATCAAAAATTGCCTTTGTAAGTTTGCGCGAAGACATGCCGCGCGCTTTCAGAGGTAGTGCATCCAACCGATACCCAAGCACTTCAACTTTTACTTGAACAGTTGGCTTCTTCGAGGCCGCGAGTTGGACTGTGCCACCCACAACCGGGACAACCAGGATGGCGGTTCGAGTCTTTGCTTTTCGCACCTTCACCGTGGCCGCATTTACCTTGTCGCCAATTTGACCAATCCGAAGTTTGCCCTTCTTGGTGGAGTCGCTGGTCGTAACGGTGACCAGTGCACTCGTTGCTTCAGTTGGAAGTCCAGCAAGTGTCACGGTCCGGGTTTCACCAGGTTGAATGGCGCCTTGGCTAACTGATTCGTAACCAAGTTCGGCGCCAATCCCAATGAAGTCACCGTCTTCGGGTGGGGCGCCAGGAGCTGGGACGTCCGGCGCCACGGGGGCTACCGGAAC
The DNA here is from genome assembly GCA_041689915.1 of Candidatus Nanopelagicales bacterium. Taxonomy (GTDB): domain Bacteria; phylum Actinomycetota; class Actinomycetes; order S36-B12; family S36-B12; genus UBA4592. The sequence continues at coordinate 4,683 of JBDNFH010000217.1, forward strand.
TGGAGCAGGTGTTGGTCCGAATTCGGTCATTGGTGCTATCAGCGTTTCACTGACGACCTCAGACTTGTTTTCAACCTCTGACCCGTTGGGATAATACCCCAGAACGTCAACGGTGACATCTGTTGCACCGGAAGTGGTGGCAATCACAATAGTTCCATTGGAAGCAACGGGAATGATTGCATCACCTGATGCATCAGCATTCATGGGTGCTTTAACCACGGGCACACTTGACCCTGCACCCGTGGCCCAAACACGCAAAGTGGTCGCAGCATTCGTTCCCAGCGCTGACACGCGAACGAGCACCGCTGCAACACCGTCTGCTGGAACCCCACCAACACCTGTCACTTTGGCAAATATCCGGTGGCTGTCCCCATTCCAACGATCCTGTTGCAAACGGCAGCGTTCTTTAACACCGGTGACTGATCGAGTATCAACGACTCGAACTTGGTCAACTGCAACCACACCGCCGACCCGAGTAACGGGTGCGCCACCAGCCGAAGACTTTTCACGTGCACAGAAAGGTGCCGTGAAGGCGGTTCCATCCCAAAATGAGGAACGACCTGAGGCTCCATCCCACGTGAGTGAAATGTGAATGTGGTTTCGGTGACAGGTGTTATCCGAACCTTTGTCGGGTTTAGCGAAGCAGCCTTTAAGTTCGGTCCAGCCTTTATTTATGTCGTAGCCGCGCCAGATTCGGTCATTCCAACCGATGTACATCACGCCAAGTCGAATTGCATTGCCGTACTCAATTCCGAATTGGTCAGGACCGAGTAACCAGTTCAAAAACGCTTCATGTTCAGCTCGGCTCCCAGTGTCACGAACGCTGCCCATCCAGTCCAGGGCGCGGCCTTCTTTGTGCTCACTTTGCCCACCGACTCCGCAGTCACGTGGGATCCACACGACTTCATCTCCGCCGTAGGTCGCCTTGATGAGGTCGGCCAAGCGTTGGGTCCCCGGCTTAGCAACCGGATCACACTGGGACTGTCCTTCGTATTCAGGGCGCACGTCGTACTCGGCAGGAAGGGCTACGGGGGCACCGGCGGGAACGGTGGCCGCTGGCAAACCAACGCCTGGTTCCGGCGCGCCGGCAATCACACCGGTCCAGTTGGTTGATTGCCATCCGCTTCCATCCGCATTTGCTGGGCTGGCTTGCAAAATTAAGGCGCTCACAAATACGAAAATGCCGCCACCGCGCATAAATGCACGCAAGGAAGGCAGGGCAGAATGCCCTGTACTGTGGGGAAGCACATGCATACTCTGACACGAAAGTGACGCATGTGACTAATCCACACGAGTAAGAACAAGCATGTAATTCATAATTAATTAATAAATTGACGATTTATAGAGGGAATTTGATGGAAATCGAGCGCATTCTAGTGATCACGGCCCACCCCGACGACGTCGATTTCGGCGCGGGAGGCACTGTTCGTAAGTGGACCCAATCCGGAATCGAGGTCAGTTACTGCATTTGCACTGACGGTGATGCCGGTGGGGCAGACCGTGATGTGCCCCGAAGTGAGATTCCCAAGATCCGCCAGGCTGAGCAGCGGGCAGCCGGCGCCGCCCTCGGAGTCACCGATATTCATTTCCTTGGCTACAAAGATGGTGACCTGCAGGTTACCCAGGACCTACGCCGAGATATCAGTCGGGTGATTCGCCAAGTTACACCCCAACGGGTGCTGATTCAGTCCCCTGAGCGCAACTGGGATCGCATTTATTCCTCGCACCCTGATCACTTGGCCGCAGGTGAAGCTGCGATTTTTTCGGTGTACCCCGACGCGCGCAATCCATTCGCGCACCCAACCTTGCTAGACGAGGAAGGGTTAGACCCCTGGAGTGTTGGTGAGGTGTGGGTTATGGGTGCACCCGAAGTGAATCACTACGAGGATGTCACCGATTTTCTTCCCAACAAACTTACGGCTCTGCAAGCACATGAATCACAGACCGCTCACATGGAAGACCTTGAGGAGCGCGTTCACACCTGGATGAGCGCCACCGCACTCAAAGCCGGCTTTGCTCCGGAGTCGTTGGCTGAAAGTTTTCGGGTAGTAAATACCGCTTAAAACTTTAGCTCCACAAAACGGCCCTCTGCCCGACTTTCCCAGTTCCTGGGAAAGTCGGGCAAAAAGCGGACGTTTCGCTCGCTAATTATCCATCTGATCCAGGGTGCAGGGTTCAACCTTACGAAGGCGTCTGTCGCCACAGTCAATCGGCGCAATCAAGCATTGGTGCCATGTTGTGACATAGCGTTGAATCGACTGAAATTACCAGGGAAACGTCCACTCGCGACTCCCCCACCACCGACTTTTTGAGAAACTGGATGAGATAGTCGAAAAAGGCGCTTTTAAGCGCCTTTTTGTCAGACTATCCCAGTTTCTGGGAAAGTCGGTGGGGGGACGGACGGCGGGGGTTATTCCCACTCAATGGTGCCTGGGGGTTTGCTCGTGACATCGAGTGTCACGCGGTTGATTTCCGCGACTTCGTTGGTGATTCGGTTGGAGATTTTTGCAATCAGGTCATAGGGCAAGCGTGACCAGTCCGCAGTCATGGCATCTTCACTGGAGACCGGTCGCAGCACAATCGGATGCCCGTAGGTGCGGCCATCACCTTGCACACCGACGCTTCTGACATCTGCCAATAGAACAACCGGGAATTGCCAGACATCGCGATCCAAGCCTGATGCGGTGAGTTCCTCGCGGGCAATCAGGTCAGCGCGACGTAAGATCTCCAGCCGCTCTTGCGTGACGGCACCAATAATGCGGATCGCTAATCCTGGTCCGGGGAATGGGTGGCGCCAGACAATTTCCGGTGGTAACCCAAGGTCAAGCCCAACTTGGCGGACTTCGTCTTTGAATAATGTGCGTAATGGCTCAACCAACGTGAACTCAAGATCTTCTGGTAAACCGCCAACGTTGTGGTGGCTCTTGATATTGGCTGTTCCTGAACCACCGCCGGATTCCACGACGTCGGGATACAGGGTTCCTTGCACTAAGAATTTTACTTTGTGAGCTGTGTTACCAGCTTGTTCAACGACTCCCGCCGCTGCACATTCAAAAACGCGGATGAATTCGCGGCCAATAATTTTCCGCTTGGTTTCCGGATCGGTAACGTCCGCGAGCGCGTCAAGAAAACGCTTCTTGGCATCCACGACAACCAACTTGATTCCTGTCGCCGCTACGTAATCGCGCTCAACCTGTTCGGCTTCACCCGCACGCAACAGCCCGTGGTCCACAAACACGCAGGTCAATTGATCCCCCACTGCTTTATGTACCAACGCGGCGGCGACCGCAGAGTCAACCCCGCCAGAAAGCCCACAAATCACGTCAGAATCACCGATCTGCGCGACGATCCTGGCCACTTGTTCATCAATCACATTAGACATGGTCCAAGTTGGTTCACACTGCGCCACGTGAATTAGAAAGTTTGAAAGTACTTTCTGGCCGAACTCCGAATGTAAAACTTCGGGGTGGAACTGCACGCCAGCCCGTGAACGCTCAAGGTCTTCAAAGCCAGCAACCGGAGCACCCGCCGAGACTGCACAGACAATGAAACTTTCCGGCGCTGATGTCACGGCGTCGCCGTGGCTCATCCAGACTGAAATTGATTCGGGAACATCGAAAAAAATCTTTGCAGTTTTTGTTATTAGTTCCGTGCGACCATATTCACTAGTACCGGTATGCGCGACTTCCCCACCGAGGGACTTAGCCATTAATTGAAAGCCATAACAAATCCCAAAAACGGGGATCCCTAATTCAAAAATCGCCGAATCAAATGCTGGAGCACCTTGCGCATAAACACTCGCTGGACCGCCGCTGAGAATAATCGCTGAGGGGGATTTTGCGCCCACTTCATGCGCCGTAATGGTGTGGGCGACAATTTCGGAATAGATGTTTTCTTCGCGGACCCGGCGGGCAATCAACTGCGCGTATTGGGCGCCAAAGTCAACGACAAGTACGGGTCCAGAGGGATTCGGCAGCATTGCCCAAGCGTAGTAGTGGTGAGGTTAACTGCTAAATGCACCAAGAGCCAAGAATGCAATAAAGAGCAGTAGATAGATGGCTGCACCGACGATAAATGTGGAAACCATAAATCTTCGAGCCCAACGAGAGGCGGTACCTGCTCCGATTTCATCGTCGTTATCGAGCCGCCGGCACGCTGTGAAAGCGAAAAAAACCGAAACAATGCCTAATGGTAAAAAGAACAACATTGCGCCGACCAAAGACGATCGCATATACGTCTTTGGGGCCAAGTTCATTGACCAACCATAATCACCATGGCACACGACTGACTTCGCAGACACGTCCAATTGTTAGGTTATCGAACTAGGCACCGCGTAAGGTATCCGATGGGAGTTCTCCGTAACGATCTGCGTAGTAGTGAGAGAAGCGACCCATATGGGTGAATCCCCAGCCCCCGGCAATTTCGGAAACGGTTCGATCGCACTTTTCGCCCTGACTCAACTCTTCGCGCACTCGTCGCAGCCTGACCTCACGTAAATACTGCGTGGGTGAGAGCCCAATGTAGGTGCGGAATCCTTCTTGCAGGCTTCGAATACTGACTCCGCAATGCAAAGCCATTTCGCTGATTGTGAGGTTGTCGTAGGTTCGCTCTTCACACAGTGACATGGCTTTCCGAACAGCACGGGGGGCAGCCGGCTCAGCAGTATTTGTTAGGCAGGTGGAGTAGTTGTGAGGCTGAGCGGTGAGCAATCCGGTAAGGCAAGCCGACTCTAGATCGCTTTGAACCGATTCGTGCAATAAAGGTGCCTCACCGTCAAAATTTTGAAGGAGCACGTCGACTATTCGGCGCCACGATTTAATACGCGGACTGTCCATTCGCATTGCAAGATCAAAACGAACCGGTGCCGAAATACTTCTGCCGATGAGCTCTTCAAGACGCGCCTCCACACTATTTCGTGAGAGATGAATGAGCAAGTGTGGCGATTCGGCCTGCCAGGTCATGTCAAGATGCTCAGTCGGAGAAGGAACCGAAGCAACATGGATCGTTGATTCAACAGTTTCAGATCCACAGGTCACCCTGCCACCACCTGAAAGTGGAATCTGTATTAAGAAAAAGGAATTTAGTTCCCCGGGGGTGATGTTGACTTCTGTTCCATAGTCCAGATAGTTCAAAGACAAATTCTTGAGTTTCACCGAATTATGAACGGTGTTCACCTTCCCCGAAGCCGCGGAAGTCGTGAGCCGATGAGGACAAAAAACGCGCGCCACCTGATCTCTGGCGTCATCAAGGTCTCGGGTCCGAAATAGCGTGTGCTCGCTGAGTAATTCCGTCACCGCCATACCGGTATTTTCGAGCACACTGCGCCAAAGCGCATCCAAATGGCCAGATTTCCTGCGTTTTCCGGATATTGAGCGTCTTGGAAGGCTTGGCAATTAGATCAGTTCGTTCTAGCCTTCGCCAAGTCACAACCCAAATAGTGAGGAATTTCCCATGACGACGAACGCTGCTCCTCTCGCAGGCAAGGTTGCAATTCTCACTGGCGCGGCTACCTTGTTTGGAATTGCCGTAGCCCAGGAACTCGTTGACCAAGGGGCACAGCTCTACTTGGTCGATATTGACCAAGTAGGCCTCGAAAAAGCACTCGACGAATGTGGGGATGCAGCCTCGGGGCTGCGCATGGATATCACAAGCGATGCGGGAATTGCTGAGATCGCTTCCTCAACTGTGGCACAGTGGGGCGGAATTGACCTGTTGATCAATTTGGCCTGCTCCTATGCCGACTCGGGCGCTGACAGTACTCGCGAGGAATGGATCAGCACGTTCAATGTGAATGTTGCCAGCGCTGCATTACTTGCACAAGCCGTGCGCCCCTACATGGTCAAACGCGGCGGTGGCTCGATTGTCAACTTGAGCAGTATTAGTTCAAAAGTCGCGCAAATAGGTCGCTGGACGTATCCGGTTTCCAAAGCAGCGATGGTCCAACTGACCAGAAACATGGCGATGGATTACGCACCGGATCACATCCGAGTCAATTCGGTTTCCCCGGGCTGGACTTGGTCAGCGATCATGGATTCCCTCTCGGGCGGGAATCGGGAAAAGACTGATTCTGTAGCAGCCCCGTTTCACCTGACCCAGCGAGTCGCAGATCCGCGCGAAGTAGCCCGGATCATCGCGTTCCTATGCAGTGATGCTGCTTCCGTTGTCACCGGAGCCGACTGGGCAGCCGACGGTGGCTACAGCGCAATGGGTCCAGAACAAGCACTCCCGGCTATCCCACTTCTCATGGAATAGCCGGAAATCCTACATTGCTTCTGAGGCAAGTTGCTTGTCTCGACGCTTAATCAGCTTTCCTTCAATGCTGGCATAATTTCGGGGATCAATGGGCAAAAGCCATTCTTGAAAGCGCTTGAAGCCACTGATGTGGATACCTAAATCGGAAAGTAATTCATCAACATTGTGAACCGAAAAAGGAATGATGTTGGTACCACGAGAGTGCTTACCCTCCGTGCGTTCCTCCATCCATTTCAGTCTCTTGTCGGCAAATTCAATTTGCTCAGAATCACTTGGTAATTCGAGCATTCCGGAGAGGTAGGCGGAAATCCACCAAGCCCCAACCTCGGCATTGAGCTGGCTGTAGAACGACGAATTGTAGCCATTGAATGCCAAACGTGGAACAGCGATTGGCAATATATGTCGATAGAGCTTGAAATTATCCTTGGAGTCGGTCACTCTCTCCATCAATTCTGATGAAAAGAATGGCACCCGTTGATAAAAACCAGTTCCGCAGATGATTGCCTCGGCAGGAATTTGTTTTCCATTCTTGAGCGTCGCCATTCCAGGTTCAAGTGTGATGATTTCAGTGTCGCGCTCAACAACTAATTTTCCTTCTTGGACATATTTAAAGAAATTGTCAGAAGCCAGGCTCACCGTACTTCTCACAATTGTGTCAAGGCTTGTATGTGGATGTAGCTCAATGTCATTTAACTTAAATTGAGAAGTCACTACCGACTGAACGCTTCCGAGCATCCCAGCACTCACCGCTTTGCCTTTGCCGTGCAGAAATTTTTCAAAACCTTTCAGCTCAACATAGGGAAATAGTGCTTCACCCATCCGCGTTAATAGCAGCATTTTGTAATTAAGGACGTTCTTGAATTTCTTGGGAATTTTCCAAATAATTTTTCGAGCCACAATGGTAGTTGATTTACTCGTTCCAACAGTCGCCGCGGCGACATCACAGGAAGATTTACCAAAGCCAACTACCACAACGTCTTTGCCAGCAACTTCGTCGACGGTGTGAAAGTCACACGTATGTTGGATCGTTCCACCTGCAGCAAGAAAGGCTTCCTGGCCATCAAATTCTGGCACAAGCGGATCCGAGAAGATTCCATTGGCAACTACCAGGAAATCAAATTTCTCTTCATGACTTCCCTCAGAATCGCTCGTGACTACCATCCACGATTGCGATACCTCATCAAAGGTAGTCGATTCCACCGTAGTGTTGAGATTGATGTCATTTGCTAGCCCGAAATGAGTGACATAGTCCGCCAGATATTTCTGTACTTGTTCACCTGAGGGCCACTCTGGGTAATTCTTCGGGTACGGGAAATCCGACAGGGAGTAAGTGCTGCGCACATTTTGTGTTGTCAACCCCGGGTAACGCCTTGAGCTCGACCACACTCCGCCCACTTCGGAATCCTTCTCAAAAGTCTTAACCGACCAGCCAAAGTCCCTAAAGACTTTGGTACTTACCAATCCGGCGAATCCGGCACCGACAATGGCAATATTCTTAATTTGAGGCTGGTTCATCCCGCATCTCCTCTGGTTGAAGTCTGCACACTGTAGGGTCCCCGCACTTAATTTCCTAGCCGCTAAGCGCAGCCTCTATCCCGTCTACGCATGGAATTTGAAGGGACCAAAATTCGGGATAAATGGGTTAAATCAATGAATTTTTTGAAAATCGCCACATGAATCTGATCTCGGTCATACAGTTTTGACATTAGCGACCATGAAAGGGGCCCCATGCAGAATATTAAAGTGACCGTCGACGGCACCACTTATCAAAAGGAAGTAGAACCTCGAACCCTCCTCGTGCACTTCTTGCGTGATGACCTGGGTCGAGTTGGCACGGTGATCGGTTGCGATACCTCTAACTGCGGTGCATGCACCGTCCTCGTTGACGGAGTTAGCATGAAGTCGTGCAGCATGTTGGCGGTTCAAGCCGACGGCAGTGAGATCACCACAATTCAAGGTGTCTCTGATGGAAATGAATGGCACCCGGTTCAATCCGCATTCAAAGAGTGTCACGGATTGCAGTGCGGCTACTGCACTCCAGGCATGGTGATCAGCGCAATTGATTTGCTCAATGAGAATCCACATCCAACCGAGGCGGAAATCCGCGAGGGGCTTGAAGGAAATCTTTGTCGCTGCACCGGATATCACAACATTGTTAAAAGCGTGCAGCTTGCTGCCGAGCTCATGGAAGGAGCTACGCGATGACCGACGTAGTAGATACAGGAACGGCACTTGGGCGCCCCATTAAGCGCAAGGAAGATGCGCGACTACTTCATGGGCAGACAAACTGGACGGACAATATTCGACTTCCCGGAACCCTCCACATGGCGATTTTGCGCAGTCCACTTGCACACGCAAAGATCACCAACCTCGATGTCAGTGGCGCGCTCGCAATGCCTAATGTTGTCGCAGCATTTGGCGCTGCTGAACTCGGAGAACTTAACAGCTCGGTTCCCTGCGTCTGGCCGGTAACCGACGACATGGTTGCTCCAGACTTCCCCGCTCTCGTCAAGGACACGGTCCACCATGTGGGTGACTGTGTTGCTGTTGTTTTGGCCACGGACGCAGTCAGTGCAGCCGACGCACTCGAAGGAATTTCAGTTGACTACGAACCACTACAGGCCGTTGTTAATATGGAAAGCGCAATCAGGGCTGGATCAACACTGGTTCACGAGGATAAGGGCACCAACACCTGCTACGTCTACCACCTCGGTGGCGGTTACGACGAGAAAGTAAAGGAAGCAGATGTAGTTGTTAAGCGTCGGTTCATCAACCAACGCTTGATTCCCGCATTCATGGAACCCCGCAGCGTTATTGCCGCCCCAATGGGAATGTCCAACGAAATCACCATGTGGTCCGCTACCCAGATTCCGCACATCCTGCGTCTACTCATCGCACTTGTTACCGGAATCCCCGAAAACAATCTGCGGGTTATCGCACCGGATGTAGGTGGCGGCTTCGGCGGCAAACTGCAGTTATACCGTGAAGAAATTCTGGTTGCGCAATTGGCTCGCAAATTGGGACGTCCGGTGAAGTGGACCGAAACTCGCAGTGAAAACATGGTGGCAACCCATCATGGACGCGATCACATTCAGGACATTGAGATCGCGGCGAAGTCCGACGGTACATTGGTGGGGCTAAAGGTTGATCTCAAGGCCAACATGGGCGCCTATCTGCAAATCATTACTCCTGGCATCCCGCTTTTGGGAATGTTCATGTATCCAGGCATCTACAAAATGGAGGCCTACGACTTCACGTGCACAGGCGTATTCACCAACACCACACCAACCGATGCGTATCGCGGTGCTGGGCGACCTGAAGCAACCTATGCAATTGAAAGAATCATTGACGAACTCGCGGCGGAACTTGGCATGGAACCAATGGAACTGCGTCGCAAGAACTGGATTAAGCACGAGGAATTCCCGTACACAACAATTGCGGGACTTACCTATGACTCCGGTAACTACGAAGCAGCAACTGCCCGGGCACTTGAACTCTTTGATTACGACGGTTTGCGGGCCGAGCAAAAGCGTCGCCGAGATTCCGGGAATCGCGTTCAGCTGGGAATCGGGATCTCGACCTTCACCGAAATGTGCGGCTTGGCACCATCGCGCACCCTCGGTGCATTGAAATATGTCGCCGGTGGCTGGGAGCACTGCACCGTTCGGGTACTACCTACCGGCAAGGTCGAAGTAATCACCGGAACCTCCCCACACGGTCAGGGCCACGAGACAGCTTGGAGCCAAATTGCCTCCAGCATTCTCGGGGTGCCGGTTGAGGATATTGAGGTTGTGCACAGTGACACTGGTCGCGCGCCCTACGGCATGGACACCTACGGTTCGCGGTCCCTCGCGGTTGGTGGCCAAGCAATTAAGGCAGCTAGTGATCGGGTGGTGGAAAAAGCAAAAATTATTGCCGCACACCAACTCGAATGCAGCCCAGCGGACTTGGAATACATCAACGGTGTTTTCCATGTCAAGGGTGATCCTGAAAAAGCGCAACCACTTGGCGCAGTTGCATTCGAGGCCTTCACCGCACACAACTTGCCTGACGGTGTGGAGCCGACTCTCTCCGCCGAGGCAACAATTGACCCACAGGACTTCTCCTACCCGCACGGAACCCACCTTGCGGCAATGGAAGTGGACACCGAAACAGGAAAAGTGAAACTGCGCAAGTACGTCTGCGTTGATGACGTCGGTGTGCAAGTGAACCCCATGATCGTTGAAGGTCAAGTACACGGTGGTGTTGCCCAAGGAATCGCACAAGCACTCTATGAAGGTGCAAACTACGACGAGGATGGGCAGCCGCAAAACGCAAACCTGTCTACCTATCTGCTACCAAGTGCAGCAGATTTACCGTCTTTCATCACTGACACCACCTGCACTCCTTCAACAACGAATCCATTGGGAACCAAGGGTGTTGGTGAAGCTGGTGCGATCGCATCAACGCCAGCGATCGTGAACGGAATCGTTGACGCGATCCGACACCTAGGAGTCAATGACGTCTTGATGCCGGCAACGCCCATGACAGTCTGGAAAGCAATCCAAGCGGCCCAAGGAGGCAAATAATGATTCCAGTCGCGTTTGATTACAAGAAGGCAAGTTCGGTTCAGGACGCTCTTGCGGCCCTGGCGGCAGGTGGAGAGGATGCCAAGCTCATGGGCGGCGGTCAATCACTGCTTCCAGTTCTTCGGCTTCGCTTGAATGCTCCTTCGGTTGTGGTCGACTGTTCCCGTATCGACGAAATCAAAGGGATCAAAGACGAAGGCGGCAAGATCGTGATCGGCGCAGGTACCACTCACCACGCTGTCATGAACCATCCAGCCGTGAAGTCCAGTCTCAAAGTGCTCGCTGATGCAACAGCAAGTGTTGCCGACCCACAGATCCGTCACCGTGGAACGTTGGGTGGTGCCCTTGCTCACAGTGATCCGCGCGCCGATCAACCGCCGGTCGCTCTTGCCCTTGACGCCGAGTTCACAATTGCCGGCGCAACCGGCCAACGGACCGTTGGCGCCGCCGACTTTTTCAAAGGTCCATTTGAAACCGCGGTGGGACCCGATGAAATCCTGGTCAACATTGCCTTTCCTAAACTTGATGGTTGGGGAGGTCATTACGAAAAATTCAACCGCACCGCCCAAGCCTGGAGCATTGTCGGAGTTGCAGCAGCAGTCCGGATGGATAGTGGCAAAATTGCCGAAGCCCGAATTGGTTTAACCAATGTTGGCGGAACACCCCACCGCGCGAGCAGTGTCGAGCAAGCAGTAGTTGGCGCAAGCTCATTCGCGGAAATTCAAGCCGCTTGCGCGCACGCATCTGATGGCCTATCGCCATTCGATGACGAGGACGCTGATGTTGAGTACCGCTTGCATTTGGCCCGCGTGCTTACTGCGCGAGCGGTCGCGAAGGCAGCTGGTATTTCCTGGATAGATTAATATTTTAATCGGCTGGTGCTTTTAGCGCCAGCCGATTTTTTTCATTAGTCGCACAGAGGTGGTGAGTAGATTTCCCCATTTTTCGTCACTGAGACCAATTGGGGGGCCGAAACCCAATGCCTTTTGAGTAGCAATTGTTTGTGACTCGGTGTACTGCACAATCCCTGCTAAACCGTGCCTACGGCCAAGGCCTGAGGCTCCAAACCCACCCATTGGCGAACCAAGGGTTGACCACGCCGTTGCATAGCCTTCATTGATGTTCACGGTGCCCGCACGCAGTTGTTTGGCAATTGACATGGCGCGTTTCCTGTCCCTGGAAATTACGCTGGCATTGAGGCCATACTCGGAATCATTTGCCAAAGCAATCGCCTCGCCATCGCTGGTGAAAGTACCGACCGCGACCACGGGGCCAAATGTCTCATCCCGGCAAACATTCATCTGCTCTGTTACTCCGGTCATGATTGTTGGGGCGATCGTGGCAGTGCCGATCAACTCACCGCCAGCATGGATGGTGGCCCCTTTTTCTCGGGCATCGGAAATAAAAGCCACGACTCGCTCTGCATGAGCCGGACTAATCAGCGGCCCGTATGCCCCTCCCCAGCCAATTGAGTCCTGGTAGGCCATGGCTTTCGTTTTACGCACGAATGCTTCAAGGAAAGCCTGCTCAATACTCTCGTGGACATAGAGCCGCTCAATACTGATGCAGAGCTGACCCGTGTTACCGAAACATGCACGAGTTGCAATCTCGGCTGCTTTTCCAATATCAGCATCAGCACGGATAATCATTGCGTTCTTGCCACCAAGTTCTAAGGCGGAGCCGATTAGTCTCTCCCCGCAGTGCGCGGCAACGATTCGACCAACTTTGGTCGACCCGGTAAACATCAGGAAGTCAATTTCGTTGATCAAAGGTGTGCCAAGTTTTGCCCCGTCACCGATCACCACGCCAAAGAGTTCTTTGGGTAGACCTGCTTGGTAGAGCAAATCAATTACGTAGAGTGCCGTGACGCAAGTCAGCGGATCGGGCTTGAGCACTATGCCGTTACCGGCAAGTAGCGCTGGCAGTGCGTCACTCACGGCAAGGGTCAGCGGGTAATTCCACGGGGCAATAATCCCGACCACACCTACGGGAATATGGCGCTCAATTGCACTAATAAGTAACGGAAAAGCGCCCGAATGCTTCCGGTCTTTGAGAACACCGATATGCCGAGCGTAGTAGCGAGCATTGAGCGTGACGTCGAGTAATTCCTCATTTGCATCGCGTCGGGGCTTACCCGTTTCCCACTGAATGAGATCAAGGAGCTCGTCTTTTTTAGCAAGCACCAAATCATGGAACTTCAGGAGCACCTTTGCTCGTTCTCTGCACGAACGAGTTGCCCAAGCTACCTGTGCTGCACGCGCAACTTCGACGGCAGTTGATACATCGGCTTTCGTCGAAAGCTTTAGCGAATACAGCTCTTGGCCGTAGGGTGAGGTGACGGTGATGGATTCACTCGACGTATTGGTCGGTAGCGCGATAACCTGCGACCAGTAATCTAGGGCTTCAATTACCCCGGCCATGATGAGGAAACAATCATTTCAACGCGCTGGAATTCCTTGAGGTCACTGTAACCCGTTGTCGCCATTGCTTTGCGCAAGGCACCAACCAGGTTCATGGTGCCGTCGCCAGTTGTCGCTGGGCCGTTAAGGATCTGGTCGAGGGTGCCGACCTGTTTCATTTGGCGACGCTCGCCGCGCGGAAGAGTTGGGTGCCACGCTTCAGAACCCCAATGTGTTCCCCCGCCGGGTGAATCGGTGCCACGGGAAAGAACAGAGCCGACCATGGCGGCGTCGGCGCCGCAGGCAAATGCTTTGACAATGTCTCCACTATTACCCATCGACCCGTCAGCGATCACGTGGACGTAGCGGCCACCGGACTCATCCAGGTAGTCACGGCGCGCTGAAGCGACGTCAGCAATCGCTGTCGCCATGGGAACTCGAACGCCGAGAACTTCAACTGTCGTGTGGGAAGAGCCGCCGCCGAAACCAACGAGTACACCAGCAGCACCGGTTCGCATAAGGTGCAGGGCAGTCTGTGCGGTTGCGCAACCACCGACAATTACCGGAATATCAAGTTCATGAATAAAACTCTTCAGGTTCAGCGGTTCCCCGCTGGCTGCCACGTGTTCAGCCGAAACGGTTGTTCCGCGAATTACCAAAATCTCGGCACCGCTACTGGCAGCGATCGGTGCAAGTTCGGCGGTTCGCAGCGGAGACACCGCGACCGACACTGTTATCCCGCTTTCCTTAAGTTGTGCAATACGGTTCTTGATCAATTCAATGTCAACGGGTTTATCCGAATA
>JBDNFH010000218.1:0-4038 GCA_041689915.1 Candidatus Nanopelagicales bacterium
ACCGCCGAACAGTTTCATCCGACTCTTTCGGAAAAAATTTGTTTCCAATAAAACTACGAGTTAGGGTCAAAGTGCGGCGCAGGCCTTGGGTGCGAAACGACCTGGCCGTGCTGTCGCCCAAATACTTAATGTTCATGCCCCTACCTTGATACACCCCACCTCCACTAACTTCAGTGGGAGCATTTGGGTCAAGGCGTTCCGCCTCAGTCCAAATTTTTTTGGCATTTGCTCTGTTGTTTGCGAAAAACGGCTTCGATATTGAGCTTCGCAATATTCAAGAAGCCTACTTACCAGGGAGTCTTCTTTCCCCTGAGCCCGCTGGGTATTTTTCTGCCTCTTTTGGGCAAGTTCTATTCGCAAATATTCTTAACCTGACTAATACAACAACTTGGATTGTTGCTCACGCTGTTCTCACGGTGGTCATTTTGGGTTTCATATTTCTGCTCATAGTCAAAAACAGAAACACCGATCGAAGTTACATGATCCTGGTCATTGTCGCTACTACATCCGCTGCCGCGGTCCTAATCTCTATCGGAAAATACGATATTTTCACCTTTGGCGGCGGTGCCATCCTGGTTCTAGCCCGCTCTAACTGGGCAGCAAGCATTGGTGCGCTGCTCATGGCGTCTGGAAATCCAGAGCAAGCGCTTCTTGTCTCGATTTCATTATTGATACTCACTCGATTGCAAACTTTCAAGACTTTCCGAACAAGGGCCTGGATCGCCTTGTCCGTCAGCCTCCTCAGTTGGATTGCGGTCCAATTTTGGTTTGTGAGATCTGATCTTGATCAAGGGAGGCTTTCGCTGATTCCAAAGTTTCTGGGTGAATCACTAAGCAATATGGTCACAGATCCGTTCCTGCAAATATGGGCTTGGTTGGGCGTGGGCTGGATAATTGTCCTTGTCGCTTTGATCCTCGTGAAGAAAAACGAACGAATCGTAGTGATAGCGAGCGTAATCATTATTCCTGCCCTAGCCAGCGTTATCACAGCGGACGGAGCCAGAGTATTTGGGGCGATTGTCTTACCCTCGTTCCTATTGATAAGCGGTTGGCTGGTAACTGAAAAATAAAACCATCCAAATTCGCGGAAACCGCCGTTGGTGTATTTATTATCGCTCTGTTGTTGCTACCAACTACGTTGGAAAAACCAGAGTGGTTTGATGGACAAATTCGTGGGCGAATAATGTCGGTAACCAGTCAGGCTCTAAATTAATTACAAAGGCCATTGGATTTGCGCAAGAATGCTGCCTTCTTCATCCGCCCAAATGACCGTTTCCCCCGTGGATTAGTCGGGCGCATTGCGGCTAAGAACCAAACCCCAAGGCTGCAGGCCTAAGAGCTGCTTCTCGTCACCCAAAACAATTATCGAACGAGTGGCAAGGGGCTGCGTGCTTTCCACAAGTGAATCGTAGAACTCATCCCAATTGGTGCGATTGGACATCCAATCTGTTTGTAACCAATTTGGAAGTGTTCCAGCCTTACCCTCAAGGGCATTGAGTCCAATGAGTAATCGAGTGCACGCATAAGAATCCTGACCAAATGGCAGAGACGTTGGCACTGTTGAGGCAGGCGGGAGCGTAAAGCAGGCGATTGGCGAATTTGAGATTGGTTGATCAGCCTTACCGTTCACTTCAGCACCCGCCCAATACTGTGGCGCGTTTGCATTTACCGTGGGCCACAAAACTGGACTCAATGCCGATAACGCCCGCGGGAGTATCGAGTCAACAGTGAGAAAGATAAGAACTGCCCCGATTGCTAAGCCTAAAAGCACGGAGCTTTCAAACAGCATCAAAGCCAATGGAAGTGTCACTGCAAGTGCCATGATCACAAATGCAAACATGATCTTCTGACCACCATAATGCGGCGCTCCACCAGTAATGATCGCGTCACCAATTGTGATCAGCAACGTGTAAGTCCCGAAAGCCGCGATGGGCAAGAACGGGATTGCTGTTTTCCACGACTGATCACTTTGTCTGCGCAAATAAACCCATGCCACAACCAGAACCGCAAGGGCAGCCAAAATTCCCAGGACCGGCGCCACGATCTCAGTTCCCCCTGGAGCCTCAAAGAGGTGAGTCGAGGCCAAAATCTCCCCGGTAGGTGCTGCAGCGACGCCCTCTATTCCAGCTTCGACACCAGAAGATGCTGCAGCTCCCCCAGATCCAAAAACATAGAGGGCACTGGAAAAAATCGCGTCCCATGAGAGGGCGGCTGTCACGATCACCAATAAACCGCCGATTACCCTTCGACGCCGAATCACCACGACCACAGTTACAACAATGATCACGAAACCAAGCACATTAAGTGGAAGCCATACGCTCGCGCTGGTTGCTATCAACAAAGTTGCCGACAGGCGCAATAAGAATGGGGTCTCCAGCAAGAACACGCCAGCCCATAACACCAAAACAAGCAAAATAAATTGCAATGACAGGTGTCCATAAGAGGTAACTACTGCGCTCGCAAGGACGAGCACAAGCATGGCTGTCCAGGTAGCAGCCACCGGAACGAAGCGCTTCATTTCTGCGAGCCCTTGGAATTTTCCCTGTGCGAATACGGCAAAGACAAAAGGAATAATTGCGATCAAGAGGAATTGTGTCCCAATGAGCGTGTTTGTCGCTACGGCCACTTCATTGACTCCGCCAAGCATGATCACGCTTAGTACCGAGATCAAGGATGCGACCACCGACATGACCAATAACAGTGGGCCACCGGCATAACCATTAAATGTGATCTCGCTACCTTGAGCTAATTGCGAAGTTAAATTAAGCCATTTGGCGTTGTCTTCAGCCAACGGGTGATTAATCAGGTAACCAACAGCAGTGAGCGATCCTGCTGAATCTGGAGCCATAAGCCGCAAAACAATTAGTCCCACTCCGATCATCAACGCCGGGACGCCGAGAACTAGGAATTGGCGTCGGCGACTTCCCAGAGACACCACTTCGTGTCGCGAAAGCCACGTAACCATCAGGACAATGATCAACAGAACTAAAAGGCCTAGAAGTTGCAAACCGTAAACGGTCCAGCCAACCCCCAAAGCTATGGTCGTTTGAACAAGATTTCCAGCCAGTCCAAACCCAATGGCAATGGAAACTACGACTAGGGTCGCATTCCGGGAAATCCACCATGCAAGGATCGGTAAAAGGGTAAACAGTACGACAAAAATAAATTGAGTCACGGTCTCCCTTTTTGGATGAGTGTGCCGCTGCTTTTATTCAGCACTACAGCACCTTAACTCACACTGGCTGGCTTGTAGCGCTCCAACAAAGTGCGCATTGATTCTAGGCCAATGACGTTGCTACCCTCATCAAGCAAAATAATTGGACGATCCAAAACAAAGTCAGGTAATTGGGACAGGCCCACATACTCTTGATCCCACCCTGATTTATTGCCGTACCACTCTTTGCGAAGCCAGTCCACAATTGGCTGGGCAGAGGAATCGACGCCTGACAGCCCGGCAAGTTGCCGAGTGCACGCATATACCCGCTGCGCGTCGGACAATCCTGATGGCACGACCGCGGAGGGAGCGGTAGCCCCATTGGGCAGATAAACGCAAGCCACTGGATTGCTGCTAATTAACTGATTGCCTGAACCATTGACTTCAGCTGGCCACCAGTAACCACCTGAGCTGTTATTAAATGGGATGGGCGGCGACCAATTCTCAGGGCGGGCAATGGCAACAGCCCGCGGAAGAATTGAATCCAGAGTGAGTAGGACAACCACTCCGGCGACACCGATCCAACGCAGAGCGCTCATTCTGCTTCGCGCATCTGGGTCTAACAGCATTAAGGCCAACGGCAGCGTGGTTGTGGTTGCGACGATAACCACCAGGAACGTGAATTTTTGCGAACCATAATTTGGACCGTCCCCAGTGACCCAAAAGTCCAAAACGTAAATTGCGAAAGCGAAGAAGGTCACTGCTCCGATCGGTGCGAATCTCACATAGAGATCCTTTTCTGCCTTTTTGGAAACACCTCTAAGGAACATGCCCGCTGCAATGGCTGACGCAACCGCCAAAATTCCTAACAGTGGCCCAACCGA
>JBDNFH010000219.1:0-2216 GCA_041689915.1 Candidatus Nanopelagicales bacterium
CGGCTTCACTTTCCTTTTCCGTTTCGGTTTACACACGTCACAAGTGTGCGGGGTGAGTTGGCTCAACATCGTGGCCGGTTGGTGCACGCCCGTTAGGTCTGACATCTGACTCTCTAACTGGAGCAACCGCGAACACAAGTCGCCCATGACCTCACTCGTCGGCGTGATATAAAATTGGCCCTCAGACTTCGGGCACTTGGCAAAGAGTTCTAAAACGTCTGCGAGCATGGCCTCCACCGTCAGCGGGTGGCGTAGTGGCCGGTACGGATCGAAGTTGGTTGATTCTTTCATGATTTCATCTTCCCTTTCAATTGCAATAATAGACCACCAACCATCGTTTGGCTAGTCCCCCTTCACGTTAACTATTTGATGAAGCGTATGCACCACCTCCACCAAATCCTCCGCGTCCCTTATTATTACGTCAATCGGCTTGTATGCCGAGGGGATTTCGTCAAGGAAAGCATCAGATCCAGACCATTCAATCCCCGCCATTGACGCGACAAGTTCCTCCTGAGTGAACTTTTTCCGTGCAGCATTCCTGCCATACTCCCGACCCGCACCATGCGGGCTCGACCACAATGCCACCGGGTTGCCCTTCCCACGCACAACGTAAGACGCTGTACCCATCGAACCGGGGATAAGCCCCATCACGCCTACCGATGCGTCTATGGCCCCTTTACGGGACAACCAGACACGTTTACCGTGAACCTCTTGATTCACCGTGTAATTATGGTGACAGTTGATCCGGGTTTCCTCCACGATTTTTACTGTCAGCCAATCCTCAAAACACACCACCACCCGGTCCATCATTTCTTCACGATTAGCGAGCGCGTAACGCTGCGCCCATATCAATCCTTTAATGTATTCACTAAACTCTTTCGTGCCCTCAACAAGGTAAGCCAAATCAGTATGGGGCAGGTCAATCCACCAGCGTTTGCATTCCCGCTGCGCGACCTTAATGTGATGCTGCGCGATCTTATTACCCACCCCTCGGCTCCCACTATGCAGAAACAACCACACGCGGTCTTCCTCATCGAGACTTACTTCAATGAAATGGTTACCCGACCCGAGCGTTCCTAGTTGTTGCCTCCAGCGTGAATGAAACCGGTCAGGGTCTATTTTCGATTCCAGAGCCGACGCTTCCAGTTCATTAATGCGCTTACGGGTAAACGGCCACCGGGCAAGGTCAGTGTTTTCGTTACCCGCAGATAAGGGGATTGCGCCTTCAATAGATTTTCTTAAATCACGAAGGTCAATACCCGCAATGTCATTGGCAGTGTACTGCGTACGTACAGCGATCATTCCGCAACCGATATCACCCCCGACTGCCGACGGAATTATTGCCCCCAACGTCGGGAGCACAGTCCCTATCGCACACCCTTTCCCTAAATGCGCGTCTGGCATGAGCGCAACATGCGGGTAGATAAACGGCATTTCAGATGTCATGCGAACCTGTTCCCGTGTTTCATCTTCAAGGATGCTGGCAAAGTTCACGAACCTTGGTGTTACCCATTTCATCATTACTTTTCCCTTTCACAGTCACAAAAATCTAGTCCAATACACGTAACAATTTTCATTCCCGACCATTCACAACATCCTTCCGCTGATAGTTTCGCTGCATGTTCATCCCACACTGGATCGCTAATTGTCGTCATTTCGTCTGTCCTTCCATACCCTCAATAATTCCTATGGCTTGACTGATCCCTAGCCAGCATGTGCAGATCTTTGACATCATCGCTACTTGTGGCTCACGGCAGAGGGGCGCGAGTTCGCGCAGGGTGTGGAGTAGCGCGTCGCGGTCGATGAGGTCAGGCATTAGCGGTCTCGATCCATGCCCGGTGGGTTGCCGACCCGGCAGACAATTCCGCGATAGCGTCGAACACTGCGGCGTGAACCTGCAGGTCATCGGTGACAACGTCCACCCCAATACCCGTGCCATTGACGGTGCCCCGAAGTCGCACCGTGGTGGAGCGTGACGTTGTGGCTTTGCCTGTGATTATGAGCCCAGTGACGGTACAGAGCGCACCTTCGGGGTTCAGCCAATCCGTGTGGAGCACATTCTCTATGGGCGTCGTAAAAGTTACGATCCACGAGTGAGATCCCCGCACCCGAATCGTGCCGTCAAATGTGTCTGCATTAGATTCCATCTTTCCTCCTAATTAGTGTTGGCATGTTTAGAAAATCCCACCAATGTTGATGCCGCTACTGGAACCGCC
>JBDNFH010000220.1:0-1496 GCA_041689915.1 Candidatus Nanopelagicales bacterium
GACAACGATGAATCTTCACTCATCGCCTCAGCAACCATTCGCTGCGCACGTTGACGCAGTTCCTCTGGATATTTCTTTGATATTGACATAATCCCATCTTTCCGTGGAATCAAACCCTCCACTAAACCCGGGGCGCATCAGTTGGTCGGATTGCGTAGGTGTAACGGCCGGCCTGCGCGTCAGTGCTTGGAAAGCGATTTGAGACCAGCGCATTGCTGCCACCATTTGCATAAGGCGCTGTTGCATCACTGTTGCGCACGCGCACCAGAGAATTGCTGCGATTACTGGGGTCCGCGTATCCAATTACGAAAGTGGGATTACTCGTCGAACTTGGCTTGGTGACCAGCCCGTAATTGAATTCCAGATCAATGTTGCCACTGCCTTGGTCAATGATTACCAGCTGGAAGGACTGTGATGCGGCTTTGTTCGGATACTCACCGACGTTGACCCAGTTAATGCAGTACGCGGACTGCCCACCAACTGTGGTAGTTCCGTAGGTGACGGCGCTGCTGGAACGCGTGTCAAGGTCAGTGAAGAGCGGAAGGATTAGTGGTCGCAAGGTTGTATCTAGGTTGATGTCCCTGTAGGAGCGGAAATCCCCCAGACCATCGTCAAAAGTAATTCCACCATTGTTGTTGACAATAATCCCGGTGTATTGAGTACCAAACCAGTTGACATTAAAGCCAAGGGGAAGCGAACCCGAAGAGGCGTCGTCGATATTGCCCAGTGAACTAGTCGTGCAGCCCGCATTATCCCTGATCGCGGTTGACTCGACACTTATGATTTTGTCTTCTTCGATGTAGTCGACACCGGGTTGGGTCGAAAGCTCTGCTCGTTCATGCGGGTTGAGTTCTGCGGTAATGCCTTCCACGACACCCTGCAGCATTATTTCCACGGAGATACCCAATGCAACTGCACGAGTTTTCAGTTCCTCCGAACTCGTACCGCTTTGTGCTACCACTATGAATGTCTGGTCAGGGCTGGCACTCTCTGTTTGCGCCGGGACTTCTTCTGGACTTGGAGTCGGCTCTGGGGTTGGAGTTGGCTCCGGCGTTTCGGATTCTGTTGCCGTAGGTGTTGGCGAAGGGTTAGCGATTTCACTTGCGACGACAGGTGATCCGCCGGCTAGGAAAGTGAGTGTCAGTGTGGCTGAGATTATGGCGGCAGCGAAAGCACGTGTCTGTGCGTGTTTGCGCTTAACTACTGACATCACAACAGTCTACGTGCAAAGTTGGTTGGTAGGTTCATACAGTTGGCTGCAACCTGGCGGAGGTGGTGACAACAACGCTGCCACCACCCGGCACATCTCACGTCAGTGACGCAATATGTTGAGTAGCCACCTGATCAATTCACGCCCAATAAAACTGAGGGTAAAAGACCCGATCCATGCTAGGATCCGATTGTTGTGTTCGGAACCTAGAAAATCGCTCAGCCACTCGGCTGGGCTTTTTCTTTTGGGGTAAGGATCACTCATCCTCACCATCACCCCCGATCTC